>DASXPV010000065.1:0-72164 GCA_036493355.1 Rhabdochlamydiaceae bacterium | reverse complement strand
AAAATATGCAAGGAGGCTGCGAAAATTTTTTGTCTGGAGCGAGCGACCATTGTACGAGTACAAGGCGCGAGCGAAGACGAAAAATTTTCTGCAAAGCCGACGCGGGAGATTTTCTCAATATTGTTTTAAATTACTATAACTGCTCCTAATTGCAAAGTAGCTACTTTATCCAGAGCTTGGATTAAAGAAAAATTACAATTTACATTGGCGAACATGTTAGTGGACAGTCTCTTAGTGCTAACTCCTTTGGAGTTTAATCCCTAAATTAGGTATAATTATCGCTCTAGAATCTAAGAAATTAAAGGTGTTTTTTTATGTCGGTAAGATTACCTGCTAATTTTAATGCGCGCCCTATCATGGATGCGGTAATAGCAAGTCAACCTATAACTGAAAATTTAACTTGTCGACTTTTTCTCAATATTCTGGATTCGAATGCTCTATCTACGGTAAGTCTAGCAACCATTAAAAATCTTCCTCATACGCTAAGCAAGAAAAGCCATCTTACTCAAAGCATTGTCACGCGCATCCGCTATGTGGAAACGCTCCTCATGTCCTTGGCCTCCTTAGTGCATAACCTTGTCTTTGCGACAATTTTTACTGCTTTGACGCTTGTTACCCTGGGACAGGTTAAAAAAATCCGCGAATTAGGCATTAAATATTTTACACATGCCGGTCTTGCCTTGGCTAGCTCTTGCGTATCGCTCGGCGGGGTCGTCAGCCCTAAAGCCGCTTTGGGAATGAATATGGGTTTATGGTATTGTCTTGCCGCTGCTTCTTTCAGCAATGCGCAAAACCAACTCAGTCAATTAGTCTGTGGCTGGTACACTGCTAATCGCGTCCCGCTTAAAGCAGCCCTCATCCAATCGGTAAATCAAGATAGGGAATTTACTCAGCGCTTCATCGAGCCTCTCTTTAATTCACTAGATAAAAATCTCGATAGCGCGCAGACGCGCTCTATAGAGGGATTGAAACAGGCCTTTTTTAATGTCTGCAGAGAAAATCCTCAATTCCTAGAAATGGGAGGGGCGATCTTAAAAGAAGTGTTTAAGCTCGATGGCGAGTCTGCTACTGAGCTAGCGCAAAGCGCGCTCCGACGGTTTGGCAGTCGCGCAATTGCAACACAAAACTAGTTTTTTTTCTTCACATGCATTAAGATAGATAAATTATCTTAGTTAAGAAATAAGCATGTTCGAGTTTGATCAAGAGGAGTCCTTTCCGGCGCGCGAAGAGCGCGTTTTGGCGTTTTGGCAACGTGAACACATTTTTAACGCCTCTTTACACATAAGAAAGGGAAAACCCTACTTTTCCTTTTACGATGGCCCTCCTTTTGCAACGGGTCTTCCCCACTATGGCCATTTGTTGGCAGGCACATTAAAAGACGTCGTCCCGCGCTACAAGACCATGCAAGGCTACTGCGTTCCGCGGCGATTTGGGTGGGACTGCCATGGGCTTCCCGTGGAAAATGAGATCGAAAAGGCCAAGGAGCTATCCGGTGCTCCCTCTATTGAAGCATTTGGAATTGCCGCTTTTAATGAAGAGTGTCGCAGCATCGTCTTGCGCTATACAGAAGAGTGGAAACGCATCGTGGCGCGCATGGGAAGATGGGTCTCTTTTGAAAACACTTACCACACGATGGACCTTCCCTTCATGGAATCCGTATGGTGGGTTTTTTCCGAGCTTTACAAGCGCGGATTAGTGTACGAGGGATTTAAAGTGATGCCCTTTTCGGCAAAGCTGGGCACACCGCTTTCCAATTTCGAAGCCAATCTCAATTACAAAGACGTAGACGATCCCTCATTGACGGCGATTTTCCCGCTTGTCGAAGAGCAGGACACTTCGCTATTGATCTGGACGACGACGCCCTGGACGCTTCCTTCGAATTTGGCCGTGCTGGCAAGTCCCGCTCTCGACTACGTGAAAGTCAGAGAGAAAAAGAGCGCGCATCACTACATTCTTGCCCACTCTCTTCTCTCGCGCTACTTCAAAGATCCCGCAGAGTATGATATTGTTTCTACCTTCAAAGGTACTGCCTTGTATGGCAAGCGCTATCAGCCTCTTTTTCCCTATTTTGAAGAACACGCACAGAAAAAGGCGTTCCGCATTCTGCTTGAGGAAAGCGTATCTAGCGAAGAGGGGACAGGGCTTGTGCACGCCGCTCCCGCTTTTGGAGAGGTGGACTTTTTCGCATGCAGCAAAGAGGGTATCGAACTGATTTGCCCCGTCGATCGCAATGGAAGGTTTACTAAAGAGGTGCCCGATTTTCAAGGCCTGTTTGTCAAAGACGCCGATAAAGAAATCCTCCGCAAGCTCAAAGCGGAGAAAAAGGTGTTTCATTTTAGCCAAGTGCGCCATAGATATCCCTTTTGCTGGCGCTCTGATACCCCGCTAATCTACAAGGCCGTAAGCTCCTGGTTTGTCGCTGTGGAGAAATGTAAAGAACAGATACTGGCCGCTAATCAAAAGATCTATTGGGTGCCCGAGCACATCAAAGAGGGAAGGTTTGGCAAGTGGTTGGAAAACGCGCGCGATTGGGCCATCTCGCGCAATCGCTACTGGGGGACGCCTATTCCCATCTGGAGAAATGCAGAGGGTGATATCCGCGTGATTTCCAGTATACAGGAGTTGGAGGAAAAGACGGGCAAGAGCATTACAGACCTGCACCGCCATTTCATCGACGATCTCACTTTTGAAGAGGAGGGAAAACTCTATCGGCGCATCCCGGAGGTTTTTGACTGCTGGTTTGAATCGGGATCGATGCCCTATGCGCAAGAGCACTACCCATTTGAAAACAAAGAGGAGACACTCAAGCGCTTTCCCGCAGATTTTATCGCCGAAGGCATCGATCAAACGCGCGGCTGGTTTTATACCTTGACCGTGCTCGCAGCTGCTCTTTTTGACAAGCCTGCGTTTAAAAACGTCATCGTAAACGGGATCATTTTAGCAGAAGATGGCGCTAAAATGTCCAAGCGCTTGAAAAATTATCCCGAGCCCGATGCGGTGTTTAATCGCTTTGGCGCCGATGCGGTGCGCCTCTACTTGCTCAACAGCCCTGCCGTGCGCGCAGAAGATCTCTCTTTTTCCGAGCGTGGCGTAGAGTTAATCTTGCGCCAAGCGCTCATTCCCTTTTGGAACGCTTTTGTCTTTCTCTCGACCTACGCGCGCATTTACAACTGGACGCCGCAAGACCGCGATTTTCTGCGGCCCTCAGCCGACATCGACCGCTGGATCCTCTCGCTGGTGCAGCGCTTAGGAAAGGAGGTCTCTGAAGGCATGGACGCATACGATCTCAATCGCGCGGTCGAGCCATTTGTCGCTTTTATCGATCAGCTCACGAATTGGTACATCAGGCGGAGCCGCGCGCGCTTTTGGGCAGAAGAAGACACCGAGGATAGGAGACAAGCCTTTGAAACGCTCTACTCCGTCTTGATCATCCTTTCCACTATCGCAGCGCCATTTATTCCTTTTTTGAGCGAGGCGATCTATTTGCAGCTGCGGCGTCCTACAGATCTTCAGTCTATCCATCTCTGCGATTTTCCTCAGTATCGCCAAGAGGTGTGCGATATTGCGTTAGAAGAAGAGATGGCCTACGTCCAGCAGGTGGTCAGCGTGGGCCACGCGCTGCGCAAAGAGCACAAACTTAAAGTGCGTCAGCCGCTGCCCAAGGCCTTCGTCATCTCTTCGAATGAGCGCATCCTTTCCGCACTCAATAAGCAAAAGCATCTCATCTGCGATGAGCTGAACGTCAAAGACGTCCATTTTGAGACGCGGGAAGAAGAGTTTGTCACCCTTAAGCCCAAGCCCAATTTCCGCGTTTTGGGAAAAAAGGTGGGCAAGCACATGAATGCCCTGCACAAGGCCATTGAAGGTTTTTCTCAAGCGCAATTAGCCGTGCTTTTGAAAGGATCCTCTTTGGAAATCCACTTAGAGGGAGAAAAACTCACCCTTGCCCCTGAAGACGTTGGCGTGGAGAGAAGCGCCAAAGAGGGGCATCTTGCAGCCACGACGGGAGAAATCACCGTAGCCCTGGACACTCACCTCAGCGACGAGCTAATCCTCGAGGGGTTTGCTCGCGAGCTGGTCAATAAAATTAACACCATGCGCAGAGACGCAGGATTTGCCGTCACCGACCGCATCGTCATCGAGCTGGAATTAACAGATAAAGTAAAAGCGGCGCTGGAAAAGCATCGCGCTTATATCATGCACGAGGTGTTGGCAACCGAGATTCACCTCGCCTGCGAAAATGGCACCGAGTGGGACATCAACGGTGAGTCTGCGCGCATTGGCGTTTCGCTGAGCATCCAAACGTAGGTTTAACCACAAAGATTAAATTTTTCTCTGTGTGCTCTGTGATAAGCTTTTGCTTAAAGTGCTCAGATATTTTTTATTACAAAGAGCACAGAGGACACAAAGGAAAAATTGCTAGTGCTTGATTTTGGCTTCGCGTTCGATGGGAAGCGGCAAGCTATTCCTTTTCCTCCAGTACCAAATGCTAAAACCAATGCATGTGCCTGCTAAGATCCAAATAATCACATGTGGAAGCGTGATCAAGGGATAACGGGGTTGATTGGGGATCCCCCAGCGTGGGCCAGGAGGCCAGAAGATAAAATCGGGCGCGCCGCGCAGATTGGACTCGGGCACAAAACCAAATTCCCGGCTGTCGGAGCTCATAGCGTGATTATCTCCGAGAGCGAGGTAGGATTTTTCGGGGATTAACAGGCCGTGCTGCTTGATGAAGTCCAGATCGATAGATCCATCGGCAAGAAAAGGTTCTTTTGCATCTTCAAAAGGGAAAAACGCTGTAGGAGATTGTGCCTTTCTTTCGCGCTCTCTTTCTAAAAACTGTATGAGAGCCGGATCCTCTTTTTTAAGAATGGGGGCACCGAGCAGATAGAGGTCGCCCTTGCGGAAGTAGGCATAGCGCGAGGGAGAGAGGCGCTGGTCTTTCCATTGCGGCATAAAGCGCAAGTCCCATTCTATTCCGATATTGTAAAGCAGCTGCAGGAGTTCGGGCGCATAGCGGTAGAGGGGATGGGAATCGGGCAATTCTTGGCTAATGCCTTCAAAGCCTACGCGATAGGCTTTTCCGTAATAGAATTCATAGCAGCCATCGGGCACATCGGGAAGACGGGGCGCAAAGCTGTTTTTTAAGGCGATCTCACTTGGCGATCCATAGCGGTAGGCAGTGCCTCCACGCACACAAAAACGCGCTGTGTACATGTTATCCCAAAGCGCTTTGAGATGCTCTTCTTGTAAAGGCAAAATGGATACGCTTTTAGAAAGAGTCGGTCTCAAGCGCCCCATCTCATCGCGCATTAAACGCGCATTTGCAAACGAGGGGTGATGAGTAATTTCGAGGTAAAGAAGACCCTCGGGTAATTTGTTGGGGTCAAAGGAAGTGTACTGCTTGAGTTGCGAGCGCGTCAAGAGCCGCGCCATGCCAAAGTTTTTCATTCCCCACAAATCGAAATAGTCTTTTGGAGCAGGGGTATTGGGGACGCGGATAGAGGGAGTGTTGAGCATTTCCCCCGCTACATTGCCCATTTTGTTTAGCGAAAGCTTTGCGATGGGCTCGTTCATCTGATAGAAAAAAACAGGGGAGTAGATCCCTTGGGTGGCAGCGGGAGGCACCACGACTTTCCTATCGAAATCGATAAAGGGAATATGTTCGATGCGATCCAATTCTTTGAGTTGGAGCTGGGAGGAGATGTCCTTGCCCTCCTTGTCTATGCCGTAGATTTGTCCGCCGTAAAAATAGAGGACGTCTCCCGGTTTTCCCATGAGGCGCTTGATGTACTGCTTTTTGCCGGGAAAGATATAAAAATAAAGGGTATCGACATCGCGGATGTCCATGTTTTCCCCGGTGAAAACTATGATGCCGTTGCGCTGCACGAGTTTGGGGTCAAAGTAGATGTGAGCTGGGTGCAAGGGGAAATTGATGCCGAAATCGCCTTTGGTGACCACTAAGCGATCCTTTTCCTTCAAGGTGGGGCGCATGGAGCCCGTGGGGATTTCATAGGGTTCAAACCACATCTGACGTACGACAATGGCCACGCTTAAGGCAAAAGCAATTGCAAGGACAAGGTCTTTGCCTGAGTCCCAAGCGCTTTTTTTCACATGCATTCCGATGAGAGCAGAAGCTTCTTTCGCCAAGAGGTCTGCTTTATCGCGGTTTTTTTCTAAAATCGCGTTTTGCAACGCGCTTAACGTCGCGCAGATATGCTCTTGCGTGTCGGAAGAGAGGCTTTTGCGTTTGCGGTGAAAAAGGTGGAAAGAGCGCCTAAGTACTTGAGTGGATTTTTTTAAGGAAAAAGAAGATTTGAAAAACAAGCTCATCGTCTTTACGGTCTTTAATGCCAGACAATTTACTCTTTTTAGTAAAACAGAGCAAGACTATTATCTTATTCCTGTCTGTGGAAAAGATGTTCACAATTTCTTTTTCACTAGGAAAAACGTAAAATTAAGAATGGAGAGGTTCTTTCGTTAAGAAAAGTTTAAGACGTTTCTTAACTCTCTTAGTATCAATCTTTTTAGAAAACCGTTCTCTCTCAGAAAAACGAGCTAAGTGATTGATTTACCAAATTTATTCTTTGGGGAAATCTTTGTTCATAACTGAAAATGTTTCTTCGGATCTGACTACGAAAGAAGTCTTATCGGCGAAAATGGCCCAGCGGTAGCGCTGTTTGGGATTTAAGAGCTTTTGTAGATCGGTTACGCTTACGCGCAGATCCACATTTTCGCTCCCTCCGCTTCTTTCAAAATGATGAGGGATTGCAATCTTGGCGTTGGAGCTGAGGTCGCAGGCAAAGAGCTGCACGTCCTGGCAATAAAGAGGTGCGCGCAGAGGCAGGCTCCATACTTTCTGGGATTTGGCTATAGGACCTAGAATCTCGGGAGGGCGATGGGGAACGCTTGCGGCAAGGTGCGAAACCATTCCCTGTCCTGATTCTACAGTGCGCACTTTAAAAGCGTAATGCGGGCTTTTTATCTCAATCCAATAAGGAAAGGGGAATCCTTTGTGCTCTGCGTCAAAATACACCTCCACAAAGCAGTGCGACAAGGGGGAATGGTCTTCCGGCCAGCGCGTATTGAAAACCTCGAAAGTGGGATGGGGGATTTTTTTTCCTCCGAGAATCAGCGGAGGAGTCCAGAGCTTGCGAAAATCACTCTCGCCTGCGGAGGGTGGGGGGCCGATTTTTTTTTGGTCTGCCTCGGACACGTTCTCGAAGGGCAGGGAAAAGAGCTTGGCAAAGAACTGCTCCTGTTGCTCCAGGTAGATCCATCCTTTTTTGCTATAGGAAAAGCACTCAATTAGTCTTCCTTGATCGAGATCGAACTCATAAAGCGTCCAGGAGGTGTGTCCCGGAGCATTGTCCCTTAGCCAATTTTGCCAGTTCATTTTCTTAGGATCGACTTGCTGCTCAGGTATGGATATTTCCTCCAAAACCAAAATATCTTTCTTTAAAGAACTCAGAATGAGCAGCGAATAATGAGTATCTTGAATAGTAACAATGTAATCCCCAGGAATGGCTTTTTGAAATTTTTCCTTTAAATATAAGGTGGAATAGCCGTAAGTAAATGAAAAACAGAATGTTAGGAGAATAAAAATAAATTTTAACATTTCAAAAAGGGAACGCGTTTTTGGCTTAGTATACAAAAAACAAGGGGGATTGACTAGATGATTTTTTAGAGACGTTCTCCAAATTTAGATAGTTTGATTTTAGACTCTTTCGTAAACTATTATAAATTAGTTTGTTAATATTTTGAAAATTTATTTTAAATAAAGCATAGATTTTAATTAAAGTTTTCAATATAATAAAGCTATAAAAATAAATAATAATAGGTTCCATTCCAACAATGACAAGGGCCCGATATGCGCGGTGCATATCGGGCCCTTGTTATATCCAAACAACTTGCCAAATTCCCAATTTTTCAAGTGGGTTAGGTATATTTCTGCTCGCAATCATAACAGAATTTTGCCTCAAAGGAAGAAGGGTCTTCGACCTGGATGGTCATGTGTCGGATTCCATGCTTTTTTTCCAGCATGTGGTGCGCCTCTTTAAGCGTTTGCTGCGGAGAGGTGGAAACCAGGTGCGCGCTGAGGGCAATGCGCTTGGACGAAACAGTCCAAACGTGCAGATCGTGAACTTCTTCAACATGAACAATGTCCTTGAGATCGCGCTCTAAGGCGAGAGGATCAACGCCCTCTGGCGTTGACTCCATGAGAATCTTAATGGATTGAACGATGAGTTTCCATGAACTGTAAAAAATGGATGCTGTGAAGAGAAGGCTGATGAGCGCATCGATGGGATACCAGTGCGTAAACCAGAGGATTGCGCCGCTGGCAAGCACGGCAATGCTTCCTAAAAGATCGCCCAGGATATGCAAATAGAGCGCGCGCATATTGAGGTTGTGCGAGCGCGTCGGATGCAACTTTTTAATCATGATCACATTGGCGATAAGGCCGATGGCTGCCACGACAAAGACAATGCCGCCATTTACGAAATGAGTCTGAAAGAGACGGTGAAGGGCTTCGTAGATAAAGAAGGCGCAGATAACGCAAAGGGAAAGGGCATTGGCGAGGGCGCCGAGGATCTCTGCGCGATGGTATCCATAGCTCATTGTCGGCGTGCGGGGAAGGTGGGCGACTTTTAGCACAAAGATCGAGAGCAAAAGAGCACCGACGTCCATGAGCAGATGGAGGGCGTCGCTATAGAGCGCCAAACTGTGGGCGATATAGCCTCCGGTGATCTCGATGAGAAAAAAGATTCCGGCGATAAACAGGGTGCTATACAAGGCTTTTCCTTGCAGGGCATGGGAGTGGTCAGCGTGGCACGGCATGCCCTCAATTTATATTGTTGTTTTTGTAACGTCAACTCTATTAAGTAGGGAGAAAGTGTACTATGTATGGGATCTAAAGAATTGTTGCGCTCCTTTTATAGAGAATCGCTTGCTTTGCTAACCGATCTCTATGAATTGACAATGGCGTATGGGTATTGGAAATTGGGGATAGCCGAGCGGGAGGCTGTTTTCTCCCTCAACTTTCGCAAGCCGCCCTTTAAAGGACCCTTTGCCATTGCCGCGGGATTGGAAACGGCGCTCGATTTTCTCGAGCACTTTCATTATTCGCAGAGCGATCTGGCTTATTTAGAGCAGCTGAAAACTGATGCGGGCCAGCCCCTATTCGATAAGGCTTTTTTAGAGTATCTTTCGCATTTTTCTCTCAAGTGCGACGTGGATGCGGTTGAGGAAGGCACTCCTGTTTTTCCTTACGAGCCTTTAATTCGGGTACAAGGGCCGATCCTGCATGCGCAATTGCTCGAGAGCCCCTTATTGAACATTCTCAATTTTCAATCGCTGATTGCGACAAAAGCGGCGCGAATATGCTGGGCTGCGCGCCCCGATCCTGTCGTAGAGTTTGGGATGCGACGCGCGCAGGGAATCGATGGGGCCCTTTCCGCCAGCCGCGCTGCTTTTATAGGAGGATGCGAATCGACTTCCCACGTGCTAGGAGGAAAGGTGTTTGGCATTCCTGTAAAAGGAACACAGGCGCATAGCTGGATCATGGCATTTGACGAGGAAGAAGCCTCTTTTGAGGCATTTGCACAAGTGATGCCGCAAAATTGCATTTTTCTGATCGACACTTACGATTCCATTGAAGGGACAAAAAAGGCGATAGAAGTGGCCAAGCGCATGCGTCACAAAGGAGTAGAGATGGTGGGTGTGCGCCTGGATTCGGGAGACCTGGTCAAGTTGAGCGTGGAAATTCGCAAACTGCTCGATCAAAGTGGTTTTTCTCACGCAAAAATTATGGCCAGCAACGAGCTCGACGAATATCTCATAGCCGATCTTAAACGGCAGGGGACCAAAGTGACCATTTGGGGAGTGGGAACCCATCTCGTCACAGGCAAAGAGCAGCCCGCTTTGGATGGCGTCTATAAACTTTCCGCGATAAAAGACGCGCAAGGAAAATGGGACTATAAAATTAAGATTTCCGAACAATTTGTGAAGGTGACAAATCCCGGTATTTTGCAGATACGCCGTTTTGAAAATGCTCAAGGGTATTGTTGCGATATGCTCTATGATATCCATACGCCTCTTTCTTCATCTTCCCAATTTGTCGATGTTTTAAATTCTACGTATGTGAAGACGAGTAAAAAGGAGTGGAAGTACCAGGATCTCCTCGTTCCCGTAATGCGCAAGGGAAAAAGAGTGTATGCTTCTCCAACATTAGAGGCGATGCGCGGCAGGGCGCTGTACGAGCTTTCGCGTTTTAACCCCGAAATGCGCCGCTTTCTCAATCCAGAGCCCTATTTCGTAGGCATGGAGAAAAATCTTCACGATTTAAAATGGAAACTGATCAGCGAGCTTAGGCATGAATAAAGGATTGCTTATCGTAGATATGCAAAACGACTTTATGTCAAAAGGCGCTCTGGGCGTGCCAGGGGCAGAAGAGCTCATTCCGCTCATCAATCAGCTGGTAAAGAAATTTTCTCTCGTCGTCGCCTCGCAAGACTGGCATCCTTTGGATCACGTCAGCTTTGCAAAAAACCACCCCGGAAAAAAAGTGGGCGATGTCATTTCCGTGAAGCATCAAGATCAAGTCCTCTGGCCCGTGCATTGCGTGCGCCAAACGAAGGGAGCCCAGCTCGTCACAGAATTGCACAAGGAATCGATCGCCTGTTATTTTTACAAAGGAACCGATACGCATATCGATGGCTATAGCGCGTTTTTTGACAATGCGCACGTAAAGTCCACAGGCCTTGGCGATTATTTGAAGAACAGGCACATAAAAGAAATTTTCCTGGCCGGGGTTGCTACGGATTACTGTGTGTTGCATTCCACACTGGATGCGATTGAATTAGGTTTTTGCGTTTTTGTCATCGCTGATGCGTGTAGAGCTATCAATCTGCATCGAGGAGACGAAGAGCGCGCCTTTGTACTCATGCGCGAAAAAGGAGCTAAAATTGTAAACGCGTATGACGTTTTAAAATTTTGATGACCAGGTAAATGAAAAATCCTGTCAGTGCCAGATTAAGGGCAAGGCTCAATTGCGCCATTTCGACGACAAAGTGAGGAATTCCATACTTTGCCGAGATGATTAAAATGCCTGCCCCCACCTCTCCTCTGGGCCACATTGCGATGCTCAATGCCCATCTTTCTCTGGGAGAAGCTTCTTTTTTATAACAGAAGGCCGGAAAGATCTTCCCTAAGTTGGCAAGACATGTCAACGCCAGGACGTGAAGCGCTATCCACAGTAAATCCTTCTTTCCATGAGAAATTTTTGGCAGGGAACAGCCGACGAGAAACATATAGAAATACTTCAGTAGATCGTCTGCCGTTACGCGCTTTTTAGGCAGGCGTGGCTCTTTGGTGTAGTGAGGATTGTATAGCATGCAGCCCAAAGTAAACGCCGGCAGAATGATTTCCAGATTGATCAGCGTGGTCTTTTCAAAAAGTTCGGTAAATAGCGTTAATAAAATGGCGTAGAAAAAAAGACAGGAGCGGTGTGTAGGGATGCGCAGCCGATGCAAAAAACAGTAGGCTAACGCGAGCAGGCCGATGAGCAAGACAATTAAGCTCAAGCCTCTGAAATTCCATCCCAGGTGCATCATTTGCAAAGGGATGATGATCAATACGGTATCGAGGTCGTCAAAGATGGCAAGGATGCGCGCTTTTTTATAGACCCATGTGGTGGCAAGCCCTGCCGCGGCAAGCATAGCGAAAAGAACACCAGCGGATGTGGGCGCGGCAAATCGTCCAATCAGTGCGGCGGAAGTGATGTTGACGGGAAAGAGAAACCAAAAATACAGAGTGCAAAAAATCCAGGGAAAAGCCGCAGCGGTCATGGCGATCAGATAATCCTTGGCGTAGTCTCGTAGTTTGTTCTTTTCCACAGTGAAATCCAGACCCACTTCGATCATGATGTAGGCTAGCACAAGCAGAGTGAAGGAGTGAATGTAGACGTGATAGGGTTTCAAGTCGACGGTTTGAGAGAACGCCATGCCCAAAATCATGAGAGTGCTATAGATGATGACCTTCAACATGGTAGATCCTCGAGGATCGATGCGATTTTTTTTTGAAGCGCCTCTTTGGAATAGCCGTGAAAGAGTAGTCGTTTACGTCGGTGTTTCTCTCCCGAGATCAGGGCAATGCGCGATTGGGGGATGCGCAGAATTTTTGCCAAAAAAGCGAATAACTCTCTGTTGGCCTCTCCTTTTTCGGGAACAGCATGTAAACGCACCTTTAGAGCCTCTTTTTCCCAGCCGACCAACGCATTCTTCGCTGCTTTGGGAATTACCTTGATCTCGATAACTACACCCTCTTTTGTATCTTTCATAATGCTTTGGCGACAAATGCGGAATAAGCGGGCATTTCGTATGTGGGAGGAAAAGCGGGATGTGCGAGAGGATTTTCAATGAAATCGTGTGGAGATTCTAGAGAGGTATCGATAATGCGGCGCCATTTTTTATTTTGGGGAGGATCTGGAAGAGCAATCAAAGTGGATTGGAAATGCGCATTGAAGGCGATATAGATGTGTTCTTTGGAAACGTGATCTTTCAACGTATAAGCAATAAAGCGGGAATCCTCTTGCCAATTGGGGTGTAAAGGCTTCTGACTGTGCCAATCGATGTCTTTTGCAGCCAAAAATTTCTTTCTTTGAAAAAGAGCGTGCTGCTTGCGAAAGAGTATCACCAGACGGTAAAAGCGGTTGAAAGAGACATTTTTTTTCTCTTCATCCCATAAAAACCAGCTCAACGCGTTGTCTTGAGGATAGGCATTGTTATTGCCCAAGCGCGTATGTCCATATTCATCTCCCATGAGGACCATGGGAGTGCCAATCGAGAGCAGCAAGGCGGTGTGCATATTTTTCATCTGTTGTTCCCGCAACTTGAGAATCGAGGGATCTTTAGTAAGTCCTTCTATTCCACAATTCCAGCTATCGTTTTGATCATTTCCATCGCGGTTACCTTCGCCGTTTTCCGCGTTGTGCTTTTCTTGGTACGATACCAAATCCCGCAAAGTAAATCCATCGTGCGCTGTGATGAAATTGATGCCGTGATAGGGTTTGAAGGTTTTGCCGTAGAGATCTTCAGATCCGCATAGCGCGCTGGCAAACGCGCCCGAATAGCCGTCTGTCCCTTTTAGAAACCGGCGCGCACTATCGCGGTATTTGCCATTCCACTCACCCCATTTATCTTCTCCGGGAAATGAGCCTACTTGAAACAATCCGCCAGCATCCCAAGCTTCTGCGATGAGCTTGATGTGCGACAAATCTTTGTCGTGGGTGATGAGATGGATGAGGGGAGGGGAGAGTAAGGGATTTCCCGAGTCATCGCGCGTAAGGCAAGAGGCAAGATCAAAGCGGAATCCGTCTACGTGCATTTCGGTGACCCAGTAGCGCAAGGAATCGACGATGAGTCGCGATACAGTGGGATTATTGGCGTTAACGGTATTGCCCGTTCCTGAAAAATTGAGATATCCACCTGTTGGATCGAGGATGTAATAGACCTGATTATCGATGCCGCGAAAGGAATAATAAGGTCCCTCGCGCGGACCCTCTGCCGTATGATTGTACACGACGTCGAGGATCACTTCGATTCCATTTTTATGCAGCTCTTTGACAAGAGCGCGGAAGTCGTCTAAGGCCCCTGTCCAGCTGTCGGTAACGGCATAGCGATTCATAGGCGAAAAAAAATTAATTGTCGAATATCCCCAAAGGTTTTTTAAAGCTTCAGAGGTTTTGGGATTTTTATGAGGATTTTCGCATTCATTAAATTCAAAAATGGGCATCAGCTCCAGTGCGTTAACCCCTAAATTTTTTAAATAGGGGATTTTCTCCACAACGCCTAAAAAAGAGCCCGGGTGTTTCACCTTGCTGGAAGAGTGCTGTGTAAAGCAGCGCACGTGCATTTCGTAAATAATCATTTCCTCCATAGGAATGCAGGGAGATTGAATTCCCTCCCAATCAAAAGGAGCATCCAGAATTAATTTCCCCCGAGGAGGATGCTCTGGAAAATTGCGCGGCGCTCCCCACTGCAGGGGAGTGTTTAGGCCTTTAGCGTAGGGATCGGAAAGCAGTATATCAGGGCGGAAACGGTTTTTAGGATCTTCATTGGATCCTTCTATTTTGTAGGCGTATTCCACCTCTTTTTGCCATATTCCGCGGATGGCAAGATGCCATGTCCATCCCGTGCGGTTTGCTTCAGGATCCAACGCGTGTTCAAAAAAGGGGGCTTTTGCTCCTTTCTCAAAAAGGAAGAGAGTGACCTTTGTAGAATGCCTGGAGAAAAGGGCGAAGTTCCAGACGTCTTGATGAAGCGATACGCCTAAGGGAAGAGGGCGTCCTGGGGTGATATTCATATAATCTACTGGTTATTAATCACTTACTTTAAGATTTACTATTAGGCGTTGTGGTAAAAAATTATTTTATATCACTGCATAGAGCAAACTGCAACGTAATTTGATTGAACACTAATATTTTATTAGGTAAAATTAAAACGGAGAAATGTAGAATCCAAAACACCAGAAAAATTTCAAAAAAACATATACGTTTCTTCTTTCAAAATAGGTTCGATGTTTTTTGTTGAATTATTTTCGATGGAAGAAGACACTCAACCCTTACATGTAAATTAAATTACATTTCATTGCAGAAGGAGGACATGTCATGTCATTGGAGAATGCCAAACAAAACTTAAAGGAATTCGGCAAAGAGCTCAATCTGGATTTGGCGTTTGACGAAAATTACACGTGTATATTGGGTATTGATAATACCTTCTCCTTACACTTGACCTATGAACCTAATTCGGACCGCCTTTATCTTTATTCCCCGATTTTAGACGGCCTTCCCAAGGATCGCGATATCAAATCGCGCCTATATGAGTCTTTGCTAGAAGGTTCTATGCTCGGTGGTCAGATGGCCGGCGGGGGAATCGGTGTTGCTGTTCCCGAAGAGCTTATTCTCATGCACGCCGTTTTGGAAATGGGAACAGGCTCTGATGCTTCTTCTTTGCGCAGATTTGCTCCCGTCTTCGTGGAAGCGGTGGAGAAATGGCGTGAGAAAGCTAAAAATATCTGCGAAGGCAGAGAAGTAAAAGAGACTTCGCCCCCGCCTCCTTCGTCAGGTCCTCATATTCCAGGCAAACCCGGTGGACAATTTACTAAAGTCTAAATAAAGAAAATGCACCGCATCTTAACATTACTGACACCATTAGTCCTCTGCGTATCTTTTTCTTTGCATTCCGAGGTCATCGAGCGCGAGGGGAACGGATATTTTGAATGCGTCGAGCAGCAGCGCATTCTGCATCTCAAAGGATCGCCCTACGAGATGGGCTTACAGCAGGGTAAACTGCTTAAAGATCTCATTTGGCAAAATGTCAGGGACTTTATCGATCGCAAAAACCCCGCTATGCAATCGCGTGTCGAAGCGATTCAAGCCTCGCTTCCCAAGCTCATAGCAAATATCCCCGAGCGCTTTTGCGAAGAAATGAGAGGCGTCTCTGAAGGATCCGGTGTCGCGCTGAATAAAATTATTGCTCTTAATATTTTTCCGGAGTTATTTCATTGCAGCGGCATAACGCTTTGCGATCAAGCAACAAAAGGAGGAGAGCTGTATCATGCGAGAGTGCTCGACTACGGCGTTGGGAAAAATCTTCAAAATACAGCCGTCCTGATGGTGGTGCAGCCTGAGGATGGCCATAGTTTTGTAAATGTCTCCTATGCGGGATTTATTGGTTCAGTGACTGGGATGAACGACCAGGGGATTGCTATGGGAGAGATCGGCGGATGGGGATATGGGTATTGGGACGGGATGCCGATGCCGTTTCTCTTCCGCGATATTTTGGAAAGGGCCTCTAGCGTCGAGGATGCCAAAAAAATATTAATCGAGACCCCTAGAACGTGCGAATACTATTACATCATTTCTGATGGAAAAACGCGCGAATCTCTAGGTGTTTATGCCACGCAGAGCCAGATCCATTTTATCCCACCCGGATCTGCCTATGCTTTGCTGGCTCCGAAGGGACTGCCCACTAATTACGAGACACAAGGCGATCACGATAAATTCTGTATGACTTCATGTGCTCTTGTGCGTTCTTCTCATCAGACTCTGCTGCTCGATAGCGATAAGCGCGTTGCCGTTCTATACCATCAGCAGCCTCCTTCCACTATTTTGATGACAGGATTTTTGCATCCCGAGCGCTACTCTCTTTTAGTAGACAGGGTACTCGCTTCTTATGGAGCAATTGATGAAAATGCGCTTAAAGAGATTATTAAATGCCCCGTTGCGCGCCCCACGAATCTGCACAACGCCATTTTTCTCCCTTCAAAACTCATGCTTTGGGTTTCTCATGCAGGCCCCAATGGTGAGCCCGCTTGCGAACAGCCCTACGCAGCCTTCAAATTATCTGAGCTGCTTCAATGATGAACCCGAAATGCTATGTTTTCCTTTTTTTTTAATTTCTTATCCACAGTAGATCAATTTTTTTGGAGTTATTTCGCCTTTGTCCTGATCATGGTGTTAGGGGGATATCTCACGATAAAAATGCGGTTTTTTCAAATTCGCGCGCTTCCTTCGCTATGCAAAACTTTTGTCCATTTTTTGCGCACGCGCTCTGTGGATGAAAAGGGAGTGCATCCACTAAAGGTTTTTTTTGCCTCGGTGGGCGGAATGATCGGTATCGGCAATGTCGTGGGGATTGTCACTGCTGTGCAAGTGGGAGGGCCAGGCGCTCTCTTTTGGGTTTGGATCGCAGCCCTTATCGGCGCGCTCATTAAATATTCCGAGATCATACTAGGCTTTAAATACCGCGTTGCCAATGAGCGGGGGGGATATGACGGAGGGCCTATTTATTTTCTGCAAGCGGCATTTAAAAGCCGCCTAGTGCCTACGATAGTAGCTATTTTGCTTTGCATCTACGGCGTGGAAATCTATCAATTTAGCGTTGTTTCACAAAGTTTGGTCTCCAATTGGAATTTTCATCCTCATCTGGTTTTAATCCTTCTTTTGGGCTTTGTGATCTTTGCTGGCGTTGGAGGAGTAAAGCGCATTGGAAAAATATGCAGCTGCGTCATGCCTTTTTTTCTCATCGCCTATATTTTTATGGGATTATGGATCATATGCAGCGCGATCGATCAGCTTCCCGCTATCTTCAGCACGGTAGTGCACTCCGCTTTTAAGGGCCATGCCGCATTGGGCGGTTTTGCAGGTAGTAGCGCTCTTCTGGCTATCCAGCATGGGATTTCACGCGCCTGCTATTCAGCAGATCTGGGCATAGGTTATGATTCCATGATACAGAGCGAGTCGAGCACTTCCTATCCTGAAAAGCAGGCAAGCCTTGCGGTTTTGGGCGTCTTTTTAGACAACCTGATTTGTACGATGAGCATTTTAATCGTGTTGGTTTCGGGGATATGGACGGCAAATCCCCCCATAGATGCCTCCGAACTCATCAAGTCCGTTTTGTCTGTCCATTTCCCTAGCATGAAGCTCTTTATGCCCTTATTTCTGCTTGTCGTGGGTTATACGACTCTTATCGCTTATTTTTGCGTCGGAATGAAATGCGCTCGCTTTCTCTCTCCCACATGCGGCGAGAAGATCTATATCGCTTACGCGATCTGCTCCTTCATTTTCTTTTCCTTTTTCGATCAAACCCAAGCGCTCTTGGTGATGTCGCTCTCCGGCGCACTGCTCCTTTGCGTCAATCTCTTTGGCATCTTCCGCCTCCGCCGGCACATCCTCCCATCAGTCGCTCCCGCCCTCCCCTCCGAATCCACCTCTAATTGAGAATGGTGACATTTCAGCGAGTTTCTTTCCTCAAATCATTTTTGTCGGGGAATGAAGCAGGGATCGCGAAGATCAAAGCTGCACCAAACAAAATAGCTTTATATTAAGGAGAAGCGACTTATCTGTCAGAGTATTGCGGTGAAAAAAGGCCGGGAGTTCTGGAAATATCTGCATTAGAAGATGAGTTTTCTATTCTTAGACATAAAATTGGATTTGATGACGATCCAGGATATTCAAATTATCGAATTGTGAATGGCAAATTATATGTATTTGACACAGAGAAAAGAAGTTTTGTCGAAAGTGTGCGTAAGAGGATAGATGAGTTTGTTCAATTACACGATAGTATACTAAATACCATAGAAAAAAGACTGACAAGCTAAGAGATGTTCTCTGTGGCAAAAAAATGATAATCTATCACGAAGATTTGTTGGCGAGGGCGGCTTTTTTGAGCTGATCGAGGCGCGCGCGGTAGAGGATGTAACAGTTGCTGCCGACGATGATCGCGGCGCCGATAAGCGTGCATTTATCGGGCACTTTTTGCCACCAGATGAAGTCGAGTGCGACCACCCAGAAGAAGCTGGAGTAGTCGATGGGAGCGAGGATGGAGGCCTGTGCAAAGCGAAGCGCTTGGGCAATGGCGTACTGCCCTGCGGCTGTCACGAGGCCCACGATAGCAAATAGACCCCAGTGTTCCCACGGCATGGGCTGCCAGGTTTTAACAAGAAAGGGGAGAGTGACGACGATCATGATGATGTTAGGGTAGATGGCAATCGCAAGGCTATGCTCCGTTTCTGCAAGCCTGCGCATGAGGATTTTGTTTAATGCGCCCAAAAACGTACCCATCAGGACGAGGATAGCTGCCACTTCAAAGACATTCGAGCCGGGACGCATGGCGACAATCACCCCAATCATGCCAATGCCGACTGCGATCCAGCGCTCGCGCCCCACGCTCTCTTTCAGCATCAAAGCACCGAGCATAATCATGAAAAAAGGAGAGGTATAGCTCAGGGTGTAGACAACGGTGAGCGAACCCATAGAAAAGGCATACATGAAGGCGTAGGTATAGCAGAGGTTGACGGCTAAGCGTATCAAATGGCGCTTGGGATGTTCCGTGCTGAGAATGCGCCTGGGCCCTCCTTGAAAGAACGTCGCAACAAACAAAGGAACGAGCCTTGTAATTGCGCGCAAAAAAGTTGTTTGTTGAACGGTGTATGTCCCCATGAGGTGCTTGATAAAGGCGTCGGCAAGCGGGTAGAGGGCAAGCCCTATAATCATGAGGACAATACCGAGGAGGGTGCGATTGTGAAGCCTGCGATCTGTTCTATCCGAAATGGTCATGGCGTCTCCCGCGAAAAATAAAGTCTACAAGGTTAGCATCATTGCTGTCTAATAGTAAACTTTTTTGATCGCCAACATCTTAATTTTTTAGAAAGCGGACGAGTTCTTCCGGATAGTCGGTAATGATGCCATCTACGCCCCATTCGATGAGCTCTTTCCAGCGCTGCGGTTCATTTACAGTCCATAGGACGACCCTGAATCCTAACTGTTGTAGATTGCGGATGTCTTGCGCGCTGTGGATCAATTCATGATCAGGAGAGACTGTTTTGGCTTTTAAAGATTTTGCGATGTCCACCATTCCTGTGAGACTAGCTTCTCTTAGAAACGCAATTGTTGCGTTGGGAGCGTGTTTGCGCAGCACGTAGAGCACTTCGGGATCAAAGGAAGAATAAGAGACGCGTGAGCTCATTCCATGAGCCTTGACGGTAGCAAGTAATTTTTTCACAATTTCTTCACAGGGGGCGGTAATTTGGGGAAAGAAAGGATTTCTTTTGATTTCCAAATTCAGGCGGATGTCTTTGGCGTGGGGGAGTGAGGAGGTTTTTAAAAAGACAAAGAGCTCTTCCAATGTGGGAATTTGCGTGCCCGGCATTTGTTTTTGCATAGGGAATGCGGGATTAACTAGGCGCCCGCAGTCAAATTGTTTTATCTGTTGCAGAGAGAGCTCGTGCACGAGAGGGGAAGAGGAAACGGGGCTTCCATCCAGGTACGCGATCAGTTGGGAATTGATGTTTTCATCGTGATAAATGACGATTTCGCCTTCTTTTGTCAGCAGAAGATCCATCTCGAGAGCATCTGCTCCCGCTTCTATGGCAGCTGCGAAGGAGGGAAGGGTATTCTCAGGCCGCACTCCGCGCGCTCCTCTATGGCCTTGAACTTCGATCTGCTGTGTCCAGATAAATAATGGCATAAGAAAAAACAAAACTAAATAACGCATAATGAATTCCTTTCGTAATGTTTAAGGATTGCATTATGGACCTATTTAGGTCAAACTGTACATCTGGCATAAGGAGAATTCTTTATGAATATCGTTATTTTAGGCGCGGGCAGCATTGGTTCTTACTTGGCTTCTACTTTATCAGGGGAAGGGCATGATGTTATCCTTATCGATCGCGAGTATAAGGCGTTAGAGAGAATTGGACTGTATAGCGACATTGCAATTCGCATGGGTTCGGGCACCGACCCGCAGCTTTTAGAGGAAGTTAAAGAATTTTCCCCTCACTTTTTTATTGCGGTGAGCAGTGAGGATGAAACCAATCTGACCGCATGCGCTATTGCAAAAAATTTAGGGTATCCCAAAACAATAGCGCGGATACGCCAGAGGGCGTTTCTCGACAATTGCCCTTTGGACATCCAACGCCTTTTTTGCGTCGATCATATTCTGGGGACGGAGCGCATTATTGCAGAAGATATTCTCAAGTGCATTCTCCATCCCGGGAGCCTTGCCGTGGAGAATTTTGCTCATGGGGCCGTGCAGATGCGCACTATCGTGATCCCGGAAAATTATCCCGATCAGGGCAAGCCGCTTGCGCAGGTCCACTTAAACGATGATTTGTTAATAGGATTGATTCGCAGAAAAATCACAGGAGAGAGTGGGACGATTATTTTTCCCAAGGGACAGGACTTGCTTTTACCCGGCGATGAAGCCACGGTGGTGGGTAAATTGGATGTCATGGAAGATCTACAAGGTATTTTTGGGCTTGTGAAAAAATTCGTCAGAACTGCTGTCATTATCGGGGGATCCGGCGTTGCGATCCATCTCGCTCAGCGATTGCTAAAGCATAAAATCAAGGTGAAAATTATAGAACAGGACGAGGGCAAATGCGCGCAATTGGCCGCTCTTTTTCCCAAAGCTATTATTTTGAATCACGAGGGAACCGATTTTGCTTTTCTAAAAGAGGAAAGCGTTGATAGTGCCGATATTTTTATCGCGTGTACTTCTTCACATGAGACGAATATTTTAGCCGCTATTTTGGGCAAGCAAGCCGGGTGCTGTGATGTCATTGCGCTCGTTTCAGATGAAAGCGCGATCCCTCTTTTGCAGCGCTTGGACATTTCTTATTCGCTCTCGGAAAAGGGGAGCATTGCGCGGCGTATTCAAATCATTCTGCATGACGAGACATTTATTTCTTGGGCTTCCCTTTACGATAATCAAGCCAGGATCATGGAAGTAAAAATTTCCTCGCATTCCGAGCTGATCGGGATGCCGATTTGCGATTTGAGTAGTGCGCTTCCCAAAAATCTTCTTATTGCTATGATCAAAAATGAAAATGGGATTATTATCCCAAAAGGCAACCACGTTCTTAATCCGGGGGATACTGCAATAGTGATTTGCGGGCCCGAGAGCATCGAGGAAATGGAGAAGATGTTTTGATTTCTTTCGCAGCTATTTGCAAAGTTATGGCGAAATATCTCCTCTATTTCACCGTAGTGCTTTTGCTGCCATTAGGGGTGTCTATTCTTTATGATTTCTTTATAGATAAGCCGCACTTTCATATTCCCACCACCGTAGCCTTTCTTGTTGCGATAGCTATTACTCTAGGCCTTGCTGGGCTTGCTTCTCTTTGCGGGAACAAAGCGCAAAAACGCGAGCTGTATAGAAAGGAGGGCATTCTTTTTGTGGTCATCATTTGGTTATTGACCACAGCATTATCGGCGCTTCCCTTCCAGCTCACCAGAGCGATTCCCAATCCTGTCGACGCTTATTTCGAAACGATGTCCGGTTTGACCACGACAGGCGCATCCATCATTCAGGCCAAGGCCTACGATGCAGAAGGAAAAGAGATCCCGATCGTAAAAAAAAATCCGCTCGATGCGGCTATTACTTATACCTTTTACGGGACGGTAGCCCCCATTAGAGATCCCCATAGCGGCGCGGTCTTGTTTGAAGGGGTAGAGGCGCTTGGAAAACCCCTCCTCTTCTGGAGGTCCTTCTTGCAGTGGCTGGGCGGGATTGGAATTGTCGTGCTCTTCATCAGTGTTCTCCCCGCCTTAGGTGTAGGGGGAAAGTTCTTGTACGAAAGCGAAATGCCCGGACTGACAAAAGAAGGGATGACGCCTCATATCCGAAAAACGGCAGATGCCCTTTGGAAAATTTATGTGGGATTGACGGTGGCGCAAATTGTATTGCATATGGTCACAGATCCTTCTATGTCCCTCTTTGATGCGGTGACCTTATCTTTTTCTACTATTTCCACGGGGGGGTTTTTGGTACACAATGCCGGACTTAATGCTTACAACAGCATGATCGGATGGGTTATGGCTGTATTTATGATCTTGGCAGGTATTAGCTTTGCGCTCTACTACCAGTGCTTGAAAAGAAGGTTTCATTACCTCAAAGACCCTGAATTCATCGCCTACCTGATTATCCTGATAGGAAGCTGCATTTTACTGTCCTGGACCTTATGGGATGGCGGGGATTATTCGTTTAAAGATATCGCGGGAAGAGGGCCTTTTCAAACTATATCCGCGGTCACAACGACGGGATTTTCCATTATCAATTACGATGTTTGGCCGATGAGCGTTCAGATGCTGCTGTTATTTTTAATGTATTTTGGCGGTATGTCAGGATCCGCGGTGGGCGGCCTTAAAATCATTCGCTGCATCGTCGTTTTCCGGGTCATCGTTCAGAAAGTGGAGTCCTTCTTTCGCCCCGGGGTTGTGCGGGTCATCCGCATCGGGCATAAGGATGTCTCCAATAAGATACAAATGTCCGTATTTGCTTTTTTTTGCGTGATGCTATTTCTGGTGGTAATCGGATCCTATCTTCTCATTTTAGACCGCGTGGATCCCTTGACTGCCTTGGGAGTGGTCTCTACAACAATTACAAATACGGGTCTATTATTTGGAGGTATAGGCTCCCAGGAATCCTTAGGGTTTCTCTCCAACTTTTCCAAGATCGTCGGCACCCTGTGGATGCTTTTCGGCCGCTTAGAATTCTTTTCCCTCCTCGTCCTCTTGATCCCCTCTTTTTGGAGAAATAGATAGTAATATCAATTCCAAAACTCAGTTTAGTAATATTAAAATAATTCAAAATAAAGTATATTAACAATACGGACGTTTATTAACTAATAATGGGGGATATATGAAACACAGAACGACTAAAATGATGAGAAAAAGAAAAGCGATAATAGCCAGAAAAATGTCTAAGCTTTCCAGAGAACTCCATGCTCTATCTAAAATGATTAGAAGATCCTGGTAATCTCAAAGAGAGGGCCTACTATCGCCCTATCTTGTTGATCAAGGCGCTTTTGGATATTTTTCACACTTGTCATCACGGTAGAGTGGTCGCGGGAAAAGATGCGCCCGATGGCGGTAAAAGAGAGTTGCAGTTCCTTGCGGCACATATACATAGCAAGCTGCCGCGGGGCAACGCACTCTTGTACCTGTGATTTGCCTAAAATATCCTCATTGCGAATCCCATAATAAGCTGAGATTGCACCGATGATTTTTTGGGGCGTTAAGTCGTTATCGCGCTCTTTTTCTAAGAGATCGTTTAAAAATTCTTTCGCACATGTTTTATCGATCAGATGAGGTTGCCTTTGATAGAGGGCATTGCCATGCAGCTGCGCGCGCAAGATTAGGGCTTCTAAGGCGCGGTGTAGGGAATGCGCCTGGGGAAAGCTCTCGACTAAAAAATCTTGGACTTCTTTAGAAAGGCAAAACCGCAAGTGTTCGCAACGCAATTTAAGTACCTCGAGAAGTTCTTTGGGGCTGAGTTTTTCCAGGTGTAGCGCGATGCCCCATTCAAAGCGGGAAAGCAGGCGCGGCTCGATCTCCTCCAATAGAGAAGGGGGTTGATTCGCGGTCAAGATGATCTGTCTTCCCGAAGTGTGCAAAGTATTGAAGGTGTGGAAAAACTCCTCCTGCGTCGCGTCTTTGCGCGCGAGCAAGTGCACATCGTCTATGAGCAGCACATCGGGAGTGCGGTAGGCTTTGCGGAAGCGCTGCATTTCGGAGTTGCGAATGGCGCTGACGAAGTGCTCGGTAAACGTCTCGGTCCGGGCGTACAGAGACAAGAGTCCCTTTTTCTTAAAAGCATGGGCAAGAGCCATAAGCATGTGAGTCTTTCCGCTTCCCGATCCGCCCCAAATAAAGAGAGGATTAAATGCTCCCAAGGTTACGGAGTCTCCGGCGCAGCTGGCGAGTTCTGTGAGAAGAGTGAAAATCACCTGGTTGCTGCTGCCTGTGACAAAGGTATCCAGCGTTGCCATAGGATTAAGGGCATCTGGCGCATAGTTAAAGGGAGGCGGAGCTTTTTCCTTTTTATCCGCTTTAACAGGGGAGGCTTCCGTTACGTTGAGATGCACCTTGATAGGCCGGAAGTTGTTATTGGATAGCTGCGTCTTGAGCAGTGGACGGATATGCTCTTCAAACCAACTGATGTGGAAGGCCTCGTTGGCCTCTAAATAGAGGTTGCCTGAGTCAAAATGCACGACTTTAAGCGTGCGCAGCCACTTGTCGACTGTTTGTTTTCCCAGCAGGCTGTCCTGCTTTTTTAAGAAGTCTTCCCAGGCTTGCATGGCTCTATTTTGTTAGACGGAAGCCCAGATCTTAAATCTGAGCTGGGGGTAATTGCAAAACTCCAATTTGATGAGAAAATCCGCGCTTACACTCAATCGTGTACGTCAATTTTCGAAGAAGTAGTCCTCGCAAAAATCATCGAATTTGGCCACCAAAGCAAGTTTTTGCAATTACCTCTGGGATCACTTTATAATGATATCGCCTTTCTGAAGCAAGGGTTTCGCGTTCATTTTGCGCGCCATCCACCACTGCTGCAGGATCCCTAGTGCCATTGAGGAGAGCCAATAAATGTTAAGCCCCGAGGGGAAGTTATAGAACATCACTGTGAATACCACCGTCATGATATTACCCATCATTCTTTGCTGCTTTTGCTGATCGGTGAGCGCTTTGGGATCTTTTGCAGAAGGAGAAGAAAAGCGCTGCTGGATCCACATGATGGCGCCGAGGAGGAAGGGCAGAAGGTGGAAGTCTGTCCCAAAAAAGAAAATAGGGTAGCTCCAGCTAAAGAGAATATCCGGAGCGGTTAGGTTGTCAATCCATCCCGGGATGAAAGTCGCTCCGCGCAGCCCAAAGGTAGATTTTAACAGATCAAACATCCCTATTAAGAAAGGCAGCTGGATGAGCAGGGGGAAGCATCCAGTAAAAGGGTTGGCGCCTTTTTCTCGATAGAGACTCATAATCTCGAGCTGGGCGCGCTTAGGATCTTTCTTGTATTTCTCTTGCAGCGCGGCAACCTGAGGAGCGATTTGCTGCATCTTGATAGAGGACTTGATCGACCAGGCATTCAAAGGGTAGAGCATGATGCGCAGCGCAAGCGTGAGCAAAATGATGGAAATGCCCCAGGACGAGGTGGCCTTATAAAACAAGTGCATCAGGGCGAAGAGAAACTTGGCGAAGGGTTCTGAGATAAAGGAAAACCAGCCGTGAAAGCTAATGGCGCTCACAAAACTAGGAACATGCCCCGTTGAAGGATCGGTGTAGACGCGGTCGATTTTTTTTAAGATATCGTCTTCAAAGGGGCCAGCAAACACGCGGAATTGCATTGCCTGGGCTTTTAAAGGCAGCATCATCTCGTAGCCAGGAAATTTTTCAATGGGGTAGCGCTGGTGCTGCGCATCGACGAGGGTGATGCGCGAGGGATTTTGCGCGCCGGGTATTTGGTTAGCTTTAAAACCTGCGCCGATCTCTGAGAGGGGGTCGATGATGAGTCCTAGGAATCCGTTGGAATTGCCGATCCAATTGGGATAAATCGAGGTCATTGTGGTGCTCGTTCCCGCTTTAGGCAAGGAGAGCTGCTCAACGTGCCGCTTCTGATTGCTTTTCGTGGTTAAATATTTTAGTGAGGGGGACGGATCTCCGGAGATCAGCTCTACTTCGGGAATGCCCGAGGTCAGCCAGAGATTGCGCGCATCGCCCTCGACGCGGATGGCGACATCCACGCAATAAGGGGCGTCTGCACTATTTTTAGGAAAAGAAAAAGTTTTGGTGATTTTTCTATTCGCTTGTTCCGATTCCCATTCGATTAAATTCTTCTCGAGCCTTTTAAGGCGGTATACTTGCTCAACGCCAGGAGAGGCCTCGTCGATTACGTTCAGGGCGTAATGTTGCGGCGAGCTCTTTTTGATCACGTCTCCCTTGCTGCTATACAAGGTTCTGCGCAGCAGGGGATAAAAACCACCTGCTTGCCCTTGCTTTGTCTGAATGCTGTTGCCCTCGTGGATTTGATAAGCGGAGCTGGGAAAGCGGTCGTTTCCGGGAAATTCTTTGGCCATGACCTTGTCGAAGTGGATTGGCCGGATAGGTAGCTGAGGGTTTTCTTTGTCGTAGAGTTTAAGATTAATTTCGGCCAAAGCGCCGCCCACAGAAGAAAATACGAGCTGCTGGTATTCGTTTTCGATAACGTAAAATTGTTCTTCCTTACCAAGAGCTAAAGGTGGTGGTGCGAATTCGCGCGCGGCATAGGGTTGCGCCGCGCTTTCCACGACGATTGCGGCAGCGGGCGGCGCCACAGTCGGCTTTTTTTCGTCTTGGAAAAACCACTTATTGACGAAAAACAAGGTAGCGGAAACACCTAAAACAAAAATTAACGCACGTTTATCCATGAATAGAAGCTCTTGTAAAAAAATTAACTTTTTCTTTCCCCTGATTGTCGCATTTTTGCTTGGCCTAGGGCAGGATAGGGAGCCATTTAGATTGCCAGTTTACCACATCTTCCAAAAAATAGATAGAAATTGTTACCGTTTTTTCTGGGATGAAAATTAAATTTTATCGTGTTAAAAAAATATTATTTTTATCTAGATATAACGTGAAGCATATTTGTCGAGTAGGACTCTAATCATTTTTTGATCCTTCGGAGAAGGATGAAGCGATATCGCCATATTTTTATACATCTTTAGCTGACTTTACGCAATGCCTCGCGAGCGCGCTGGGCGTCATAAATAATATGAATCATTTGGATCTTGCCCTGATCATTCATCTCAAAGATAACAACGGATTCAAAGGCTAAAACATCGCCATTCTTTGTCTCCCAACTAGCGCTTAGGAAGGTAGCCGCCCGATGAGGGTTGTCAGGATTTATAAAAATATCTTTCATGGTCGTTTTAAAGTGCTTTGTTTTAGAGAATAATTCCCGGTAGAAGGGTTGCGCCTCCATTTTCCCTAGAGTCGGCGATTCTACTCTTGCGTGAGGAGCAAAAAGGGCGATGAGCCCATCTAGATCTTTTTTTTCAAAATGATGATAGAAATCTTGAATAATTTTTTTCACGTTCATAATACACTCCTTTTTGATCTGATTATTCTGATGCGCTATTGTCGCGCTGCTCCAATTGCGAGAGGAATTCGATAAAATTGCTTATCGGGCGCAAATTGTCCAGCCATTCGTCTTGAAGCATTTCATCGATGGGAGGGAGGATGTCGAAGCGAGCGGCCTTATGCAGACAGAGCATCGCCTTTTCGCATTGGGTTAAGAGAGAATAGAGGCAGGCGAGATGGTAGTAGCCATGCGGATTGCCGAGTCGGATCGCCGTCCATAATTTTTGTTCCGCTTGGCGGAAGAGATGCTCGGACTCAGAGGGGTCTGTATGGCGGCAGGCGATGTTGATGAGCGTTGTGCCCCAATCCAGTGCAATGCAATCATTGTCTTCGTCGCGTTTTGCGCAAATGCGGAAATGCTGAATAGCGCGATGGAATAGATCTAGGTCATCGGTGAGTTCTCCCGAATGGGCCAAGGCGAGGCCAAGCCTGTGGTGCGCGCAGTGGAATTCGGGATCGATCATGAGGACTTGAGAGAGGATCTCAATGGCGCGTTGATAGTAGGCTTCTTCTTCATGAAAATCGCCTAAGGCGTCCAAGGTGCACGCGTAGTAATAAAGCCATTTGGAATGCGAGCAAAACATGCTGCGTTGAGCATGAAGCACGCGTTCGAATTGGGCAACCGCCCACTCTAAGCGCTGCTGATCGCGCGTGATCTCACCAAGCTTATAAAGAGCGATCGCAGAATCTATAGCGTAACTTGCCGCGGGATGCAGATGGATTGCCTTTTGATAGAACTTTAAGGAGCGTTCCAGGTTTGCGGCATCGTGGGTGAATTCCCCTAGAAAGGCGTAAAGCTGACCGATGGCGTGCCAATGTGCGTGGCACGTGCGATCGATGGAAAGTCCTTCCTGGAATTTCTCGATGGCCTGATAGTAATAATCCTGGTCATGAAAGTACTTGGCAAATGCCTTTAAGATCATTCCATAGGAAAACCAAATAGCGGGAAGGTTTTCCGCGGCGTCGACTGCTTCGGCGATCTTGTTTTGCGCTTCGTAGAGCAGATCGAGTTTCTCCGTTTCGCAGCCGATAAGCGCAAGGGCTTCTGCCCAGATTGCCAAGACTTGGGGATTTTCTGGATCGCATTCCCAGGCGCGCTGGGATTTTTCCAAACAGGCATGCGCGCATTTGAGATCGATGGACTTGCGCGCCGATTCACATAAAAATGTCGCCCATTGCAACCAAAGAGAGGGGTTATTGGGTTCTAAGCGCGTTGCAGAGGCGTACGCTTCGCCTGCTTGGGCAAAAAAGTCCTCGTCGTATGTGTGCTGGTATAAAGAGCAGTAGATGTGAGCGAGAAGTTCCCAATTGCCGCAAGAAGAGGGGTCTGTGGCAAGCGCGTGCTTTAAACAATACAGTGCTTTTGTGTAAAAGCGCGTTTCGTTAATGTGCTGGGCAAATCGATAGCACGCCTTCCCGTAATCTGCCCAAAATTCAGGAGGCAGCTGGCGATCGAAGGAAAGCGCTTTTTGAAAAGCTGCAATCGCTTGATGGACATCGAGTGCTTCTTCAGAAAATTCGGCCAAGGAAAGGCAAATGGCCCCCCATTCCCAGTGAAGATCGGAGAGAGCATCGGCTGAGAAGCCTTGGGATAGCTGCACAGCGTGCGCGATTTTTTCTTTGGCTTCCTGAAAATAGTGCATCTCGCCGTAACTTTCGCCTAAAGCAAATAGTGCGCTGCCCCAGGCTTGCCAAATAGAGCCATTTTGCGGATCCAATGCGATGGCTTTTTTGAATTTTTTGTTGGCGAGCGTGAGGATTTTAGCGCGCTTGTTCTTCTCGCCATATTCAAATAGAGAGAGTCCTTGAATGTAATAAAGCTGTGCGTTTGCCGATTCGAGTTTGAGCGCTTCGTCAAAGCATTTCAAGCCCTCTGGCAAATTCCCCTTTAGGAGGGATATTTGTCCTCGTGTGACAAGAGAGGAGGCGAGATCGCCATGCCCTGTTTTCACAGGAGAATCGCGATCGGGCATGTAATAGCCTTTAGATTGGATAACGTCTTCCATAGCTTTAAGATGTGTAATGGGTGTGGCAAAGACTTGGATTATAGAAAAGCGCTTTTTTTTTCGACAATCCCTTAACCTTTCTTTAGTCCATCTTATTATTAAAATTATTTATTTTAGATTTTTTCTTGTCTCAAAATGAGGATCTTAGGATTTTTGCGTTAATGAGAAATTATTATTCACATGTTTTAAATGAACCTTTTGTTACGTAGGGAAAGATGTTAATTGGGTGTTTAAACGAGGGAAGTAGGGGAGAAAGGGCTTCCCGTACACTGTCTAAGGTATGGCTGTTTGTCTCATCGCAAATATAGGCGATAGGCCTGTGCCCAAATTCGCTATCAGGGATGGGTACAACGACTGCGAAAGTGATGCCCGGAATGCGGCAGAGCGCTTTTTCAATTTCCTCGGGCTGGATATTTTCTCCTCCCGAAATAAAAAGGCGGTCTTTGCGGCCTGTGATGCGCAGATTTCCCTCTTGGGTAAATTCTCCGCAATCGCGCGTGGCAAACCAGGCTTCTTCCACACAAGGTAAAGTAAGAGTTTTTGCATCCGCATCCCAATATCCGCTAAAGAGGGGCACGCCTTTAACGAGAATCTCCTTGTCCGCGGAGAGCCTGCAATCGCGAAAGGCAAGAGGCATTCCGGCGTGCACGGAAGTGGGTAATTTCGCTGCGGTAATGATGGAGCTCATTTCCGTCATTCCATAGGTGGTAAAGAGAGGAATTCCACGCTTGATGGCCTCCTCGAGAAGTGCTTGTGAGAAGGAAGCTCCGCCGAGCAGGGTGCACTGCAGATGGCAAAGCGCCTTTTCTTTAGGCAAATCGCGTAGGCAGCGTATGAGCTGGGTGGGGACAAGGGAGAGATGCGTAATCGCATATTTTTCTAGGGCGCTTAGAAGGGGAAGAGCGGAAAGCGCGACGCTTCCCCCAGCTAAAAATAGGCGAAAGAGGATACTGAGGCCTCCGACGTGAAATAAGGGAAGCGAGAGTAGCCAGCGCGAAGAGGCATTTAAACCAAAAAAATCGAGAACGCCAAGAGCGCTATACCAGTGATTTTTTAGTGTATGGCAGGCGATTTTAGATTTTCCCGATGTGCCTGATGTAAATAAGCACGTGGCCAGATCGCCAGGGCAAAGGGGAATAGGACCTCTCGCAGAGGAGGGATGCAGCGGCAGAAGTTGAGGATCTATAAAGAGGCAAGATTCTTCCCCAGCGTCTTGCAGCGCTTGAATGAGCTGAAGAATTTTTTCATTAGGCTCGCGAAAACTCAACGGACAGGCTATAGCGCGTAGCCTAAAAAGGGCAAAGAAGAGAAAAACGCATGCAGGAGTTGAGTGCGCAATAAAAGCAACGCGCGTTTTTTCTTTCACTTTTATGTTTTGTAAATGCAGGCACAATCCACGCACGATGCTATCGCATTGGCGATAGGTCCATGAGGCATCGCAAGCGATAAGAGCGATGGAGTCGGGAGAAAGAGCAGCATGCTTAGCAAGAGGGCACAACAACTCATCCATGCGCGATCACTTCCAGGCCATCTGTATTTACGCAAAGGGCATCGGGCAAATGCAGCACGCCTTGAGAAAAATCTAGAGGGGAAGATAAAACATCGCGCGGCAAGAAGCGGTAGGTGTCCACGCCTACAGGTGAAGCAGATGAGGAAAGGGCGGCAATGCCGGCAATGCCGACTCCCGTTTCACAAGCGCTGCTCAAGATGCGCAATTTGTCTTGAGGCAGATGGAGTCCAAAAGATACGGAGGGTTTAAAAATAATCGCTTTAAAGTGTGGATTTTCCGGGAAGCGAGAGAATTCCGGCAGGCTCTCGTCCAAGGCAAAGGAATAGGGAAAGTCTTCGAGGCGGTCGATTTGATGCGTGGGTTCTTCGATATAGTCGACATTAAGTCCTTGGATGGCTGCGGCGATGCGCATCGCTTCTTCCCATGTAAAGGCGCGATTGGCATCGATGCGCAGCAAAAAGTGGCTGCTTAAGATGCGTATCAACTCGATCGCAAGCTCTGGGGACATACCCGCAATTTTGAGTTTAGCGCACGTGTATCCTGCGCGCAGACACATCTGGGCCTTGGCGAGGATATCTTTGGGCGATCCGGCGAGAAGGGCGCACAGGGGTATGACCCTTTTTTCGCCTGGATAACTGCAAGCGGTGTGCAATCCAAAAGCTACAGAGGGAAAAAGAGGCGAAGGGAGCTCTTTGCCTTCGCGCATGCGTTTTAAAGCATAAAGTAATTGCTCTTGGGCTTGCGCAGAAGATTCCCTGCTAAGGGCAGGAAAAGGGGCGATTTCTCCCCAGCCTTGCTTTTCCTGGTGTTCGAGGTGCAACAGCATGCCGCTGCGCACTGCAAAGGGAGGAAGGTAGTCAAAAGTATAACGATAGAGTGTAAAACGGGTATTCAAAGCATCCAGCCCAAACAAAATAGAAAGGTAAACACCCAGAGAAGTTTTCCCGTATTAAAAAAAATGCGGTTTAAGATGACAGGGTCATTCTTTTTTTCCTGGATCATAGAGCGCATGAGGGGAAAAGCGGGTATTAAAATTAAAAAAGTCAAAAGTGAAAAAGGGTGGTGACGGCAGCAAAAGAGAATGGGGATCAAGCCCATAAAAAGGATGCCTATGTATTCCCATTTGCCAAAAGTCTTGCCAAAGCGCACAGGAAGCGTTTTTTTATTAACCACTTTGTCTTCGTCGATATCCCTCACATTGTTAGCGATGAGGATAGCTGTAGAAAAACAGCCCGGAGAAAGTCCTAAGACAAATGCTTCTTTGGAGAAATGGTGAGTCTGTAAGTAGTAAGTCCCGAGCACTGCCAAAGGTCCGAAAAAGCACAATACAAAAATATCTCCAAGGCCCAAATAAGCAAGGGAATAGGGTCCCGCTGTGTACAGTACAGCAAGGATCAAGGAGGAGATGAGGAGGCAGGCGATGGGAATTCCGCCTTGATAGATTAAACAGCATCCCGAAAAAAATGTCAGCGCGCACACCAGGATCATCGCGCGCTTCATCGCTTGCGGCGAGACGAGCCCTGCTTGCACGACGCGAAGCGGTCCTTTGCGCTGCGCTGTGTCCGCGCCTTTGATAAAATCAAAATAGTCATTGGCCAAATTGGTGAGGATTTGAATGCCCATAGCGGTCAACAGGGTAAAGAGAAAGGCAAGGGGATGAAAGATTCCCTCGCTTAAGGCAATTGTGGTTCCGATGAGCACGGGACTTAAGGCGGCAACGAGTGTTTTGGGGCGCGAAGCGAGAATCCAAGGGCGTACGTGTGTCATCTTTAAGGCCTTTTAGGAAATTGTGAAAAATTGGGCTTGCGCTTTTCTAAATAGGCGCGATGTCCTTCCTGAGCTTCTTCGGTCATGTAGTATAACAGAGTTGCGTTGCCAGCTAATTCTTGCAGTCCGGTTTGTCCGTCGCAATCGGCGTTGAGCGCAGCCTTTAAACAGCGGATGGCTAGCGGGGAGTGCTGGAGGATCTCCTGGCACCAGGCGATGGTCGTTTCCTCGAGTTCTTCGTAAGGCACGACGCAATTGACAAGGCCCATTGCCAACGCCTCTTGCGCAGTGTAGCGTCGACATAAGAACCAGATCTCACGCGCTTTTTTTTGTCCGACGAGGCGCGCTAAATAGCTTGAGCCAAAGCCTCCGTCGAAAGAACCCACTTTAGGGCCTACTTGGCCAAAAATTGCATTATCGGCGGCGATAGTCAGATCGCACACGACGTGCAGCACATGCCCGCCTCCAATGGCGTATCCGGCGACCATGGCGATGATGGGCTTGGGACAGCCGCGCATCTGCTTTTGAAAGTCGAGGACGTTCAAGCGATGAATGCCATCATCATCAGCGTATCCCGCCTCACCGCGGATCCGTTGATCGCCTCCTGAGCAAAAGGCTTCTTTTCCTTGGCCAGTTAAGATGATTACCCCAATGGTTTGATCATCGCGCGCATCATTGAGCGCTATCGCCATTTCTTTAACTGTCAAAGGCCGAAACGCATTGCGTACGTGTGGGCGGTTGATTGTGATTTTGGCCATACCATTGCATTTGTGATAGGTAATATCTGTAAATGTACCCGCTTCTATCCAAGCGGCGGTTTGTGTTTGTGTGGTCATGTGTTTTCCTCCAACCATGAAATAATTAAATCCGCGCAGCGCTTGGGGTCTTCAAGATGTACCGCATGGCCGCATGAGGCGACCTCTCTTACGGAGACGCTTTTTGGAAGCTCCTGATATAAAGCGCGGTAGCGTTCGTCGCACTGGCCATGTAAAAAAAGCGTGCGCGGATGAAACGTTACAATCGGGGCAAAGCGCGCAACGCTCAGCACATGCATCACAGCGCTAAGGCGACGGGGATCTTGAGAAGAGCGCCTTTCAATAAGGCTCTTCAGCAAATCGGGCTTTGCGCAAAGAGAGCGGAATAGAGGTTGTTTATACCACTCGTTTAAAAAAGTAGGCATGTCTTGAGTCTCTAACTTTTGCATCCACGCGAGATCTTCCGCAAGACGCGCATGGCGCGCTTTTTCTTCTTTAATGCCCGGATGAGCAGAGAGTATGACCAGATGGGAAAAAGAGGAGGGGTATTTGTTATAGAGCTGTAGGGCGATGCGCCCTCCCAGGGAATAACCTATCAGCGCAGGCTGGGAAGAACTGTTGTGCACAATGGCTTGATGCAAGCGTTCTAAATAGTCGCAACAGATGTCGGGAGAAGAGCCGTGGCCTGGCAGGTCCACTGCCAGACAGGAAAACTTACCAGAAAAAAGTTCACATAGTGGATCCCAATCTTCTTTGGCCCCTAAAAAACCGTGCAAGAAGGCGCAAGAAACCTTTCCTTGGGAGCGCTTTAAAAGCGCAAGCGTTTTTTTTTCACTTTGTGGCTGCAAAAGGCTAGCAGCTTCTTTGGCCAGGTGTTGATGTATGCGTAGATTTTCCGAGCGGCAAGTTGTCACTTCTATCAACAGAGAGCGTTTGTTGCGCAGGAAGGTGTTGAGCAGATCCTTAAATTCTGAAGGAAGAGAGGGTTTAGCATAATCAATATTAAATTGGGCGGCCGCGTGAGCAAAAGTATAGGGATGCGCGGCTGCGAAGAACTTTTCAAAGGCTTGCTTTTTTTCATATACAGAGAAAAAGGAAAAAATTCCACCGCCGCTATTATTGACGACGATAAGGCAAACGGGCTGCTCGGCCTGATCTAACAGGGCAAGTGAATTGATGTCGTGAAGACAGGCGAGATCTCCTATGAGGGCGATCAGCGGTTTTCTCAATCCTTGGGCAATGCCCGTTGCGGCGGCGATGTTTCCATCGATGCCGCTTACCCCCCGCGTGCCAAACATTGGTACTCTAGAGCCAAGGGCGGGAAAGAATTTATCCGCGTCGCGAATCGGCATGCTGTTGGCAAAAAAGATGCCCGCGTGCGCCAAATCGGATTGCGCCAAATAGCGGATAATTCCCGGTTCGAGGATTTGAGGATAGGCGGAAAAAAAATCCTCGAGAAGCGATTTTATTTTTGCATTCCCCTGCGACCAAAAGTCTAGCCAGCCGCTATTTGTCGCTGTCAAGCAGGATTGGGTGAGTCTTTTCGCAAAATCCATAGGCTCTGCATGCAGCCGATGCGTAACGACGTGGTGAGGATCTAGCAAGGTGGGATAATCGGAGACGTGGACATACGCAAAAGAAGGGCGCATCGCCTGTGCTTGCAGCCACTGGGCGGCTGCTTTGGAGACGATGCGGTTGCCAAAGTGCAGTGCAATTTCAATGGGTTGCTGATAGGAAGCGGCAAGAAGCGGATCAAAATAGGAAATGAGATGGGGATGGCTGTGAGAGCGCAGCTGGGAAAGAATATCGGCGTAAATGGGCCATCCCAATTTTTCCGCCAGGTCAAATAGAGATTCGATTTGGCAATCCCAAGGCATGCCTCCTGCGATAATCAATCCTTTTTTATTGGAAAAGTGCATGGCCCACTTGTCAATAGTCTCATCGGATGCCACTAATTTTCCTCTTTCGCATATCCTCGGCGCCTGTTCTTTTTTGATCACCTCATCTGAAGAAAAGAAGGGCTCGCGGAACATGCAATTGAGATGCACGGGGCCAGGCCTTGCGCCTTTTGCCATGAAGACGGCATGCGCGATGGCAGATGCTAAATAGCGGGGAGAAAATTCGGGATCGGAAAAGGGGAGGTCGACTTGCCAGCGCACCAAGGAGCTAAAGAGTTTGGTTTGATCGACGGTCTGGTTAGCGCTGCACTCGCGCAATTCCGCAGGGCGGTCTGCTGTGATTACTAGCAGAGGAACGTGATCATTGCCCGCTTCCATGACAGCGGGAAGGATATTGCCCGTGCCCGTTCCCGATGTGGTCACTATGGCAACTGGCTTTCTCAATCCCTTTGCCATTCCCAGAGCGTAAAAGCTCATGCCGCGCTCATCGAAATGCACTTGCGTTTTAGCTAGGGGATTGTGCGCGATGGCAAGTGCTAAAGAGGTGGAGCGCGAGCCGGGAGAAAGGCAAAAAGAATCGACCCCTTGAGCGATCAAATGCTCGACGAGCAAAGCCGCCCTTTCTTCATTGCAAGCGCCTACATCCATTTTTTCACCTTAAAATCGAAGAAAAGAGCTTGATTTTGCAATCGAGTTCTTCCCATTCTTTTTCCGCATTGCTCTCAGAGACAATACCTGCTCCTGCAAAAAGATGCAACGTCCTATCATTTAGCAGAGCAGAACGAATGCCAACGGCAAGATCCGATTCTTCTGGAGAAATCCATCCGATGGGAGAGGCATACCAGCCGCGATCAAACGACTCGAGCTGAGCGATATTCTTCAGAGCCTGGTGTCTAGGAAAACCCGCTGTTGCTGGAGTGGGATGCAATGCGGAGATCAAAGCGCTCTCTTTAACACCTGGATGCAAATGCACCTCTGCTCGATTATAAAGATGCTGAACATGAGACGTCTTTAAGATGTTATCTTGCAAGATCCATGTGCACGCAGTAGAAAAGGGGTTTACAGTTCTTTGAATGAAGTCTTTGACGCACAAGAACTCTTTTTGCTCTTTGCGGCTTTCTCGCAATTGCTTTTCTAGATGGATATCTTCTTTTTCCGTAGATCCTCTTGGCCTTGTAGCAGCAAGCGCGTCAATGCTAATGTGGAGGCCCTTTCGAGAATAGAGATGTTCTGGAGTTGCTCCCAAAAAGGCATTTTGTTCTGAGAGCTGAAAAACAAATACTGTGGCATTGTAAGCAGCGTCTTTAATGCTTTGCATCAGCTGCCATGCGCACGGGGCTTGCGAGAAAATCAGAGCTGTTTTCCGGGCTAATACAACCTTGTCGATCTCTCCCTTGAGCATCCTGTCTTGTACATGGGAAATGTGCTCCGACCATGTTTTTAAAGAAAGGGAGTGTTCCTTTGAAAGCAAATGGATGGGGGAATAGGGTTTTGCACGCTCTTTCCATCGCGCTTTTTCAGTTTTTTTCTGGATAAAGTGCAGCACTAGCTGTGTGCTGTTAGGGGTTTGGATCACTTCATAGGCTGGCAGCCAAAAAGCGCAATCGGGAAAGGCGTTCCAGAGGGAATCCTTTTTGCCAAGGTTAAAGCGCATCCCTCCATAAAAGCGCGGTGAAAGATGGCCCTTGTCCTCAAAGGTGGGAGGAGCTGTAAAAGAAAGAATGTTTCCTAAAGCGGCATACTCGATAGCGCAGCCGCGCTTTTTCCAATAGACTTTGGGAAAAATTTCTTGCTTTGGCAGCCAGCGCAGTAGATCGAGCTTGGGGATGCCATCCGACTGCTGTGTGTAATCGTAGTGCGTATCATTTATTTTCAGAGCCTTTGTCCCCTGAGTAAATGGAGACCACCCCACCCATTAAGGGATGCGCGCGTGCCCGTGTGAATCCTGCCTCTTTTAGTAGATCGCAAAAACGCTCGCCGCAGGGAAAGGTCTCGATTGTTTGATTGAGATAGCGATAGGCGTTGATGTTATGGGAAAGAATTCCTCCAATGCGTGTGAGAATATGCCTGAGATAAAAAAGAAAGATGGGTTTAATCCAGACGTTTTGCGGAATAGAGCCTTCGAGAATTAAAAGGCGCCCCTTAGGCTTGAGCACGCGCAGCGTTTCTCTTAAGGCAAGAAGCACATCCGTTACATTGCGAATCCCAAACGCAATGGTAACGCACTCAAAGGCATTCGAGGGATAAGGTAGTGCGAGGAGGCTCGCTTCCTGGAAATGAATATCTTTAGCAGAATAAGCGCTATGCTGCTTTTCTTTAGCCAAAGCGAGCATTTCCTTGGAAAGGTCGATTCCGATAGCTCTTTTTATCTTTTGAGTATGTGTGAATAAAGAAAAGATCTGATCACCCGTCCCAGTCGCACAATCTAAAAGAGAAATAGCTTCAAACTCTGGTAGGAAGTCTTTCATTTTTTTGCGCCAATAGCGATCGCAGCCCAACGTCATCGTTCGATTGACGCGATCATAAGTGGGAGAAATCGCATCGAACATCTTCCAAATTTCATGACGCGGGGGCTCGATAGGCTTTTTCATCGAAATAGCTTAAGAAGTTTAGGAAAATAAATTTTAACAAAAATTTAAGCGGCTGGCAATCTAAAAACTTTGGCGATTTCTTGGGAGCATTGCTCGGAGCATTGCGCTATATAGCGAAATTCGTCTTTTCCAGAAGGGGCTTCGCTTAGTTGTCCCAAAAACTTTTGCAGTTTCTGCGAGTCATATAAGACATCGCGCAAACTTTCATTTTCCCAAGTGATGCTGTTGAGCTCGTCGAGAAATACGCTAAAAACCCCGGTAAATGTATCGTGCATCCCTTTTTCCAATCCGCGATTGGGTTCGTTGTGCAAGGCAGTAGAAAAATGTGCGATGGCCGTATCCAGATTTTTAAAACTTTCGGCTAATCGCCGCGCATTGGGCTCCGAGCGAGTCGCTTGCTTGCTTATGTGCCCAAGGTGCTCTTGTATATCCGATAAAAAAGCTTGTATATGCTTAGGAATAGAAAGAGGTTGAGATAAATCCGAATAATAGCCATGCGGCTGGTCGGAAGGAAAGCGCGGGGTATTGATGGAATCGGCCATAGGATTGTTTTTTCTCTTACCTTTATTTTCTTTTTAATCTCTTGCTTTGTTTTAGAAGAAGCAAAAAAGGTTTGAAGCTATCTCAAAAATCAGAGATGTCTTTCAGAGGTGCAAATACGCTCGCAATGCTTGGAGAAGAGGATTCTGAGTGCGTGAAGGAGCTAAGAAAAGGCGTTGTCGAAGAAATAATAGAGCTTGAAGAACTTGAGGAAGAAGAGGTCGTCGAGAGTGCAAATGAGATGCCGTGAGAGGGCTGAAGTGAAAAAGGACGAGACTTTCCGCTAAAACTGGCAGGAGAACTTAGGGATTTTTTTGCGATTTTGCCCTTTTTAGGAGAGCAAAGGTTCAACGACTGGGGCTGAGGGCATTGTTTTAAATAGTGTGCCATTACTTTTGTCAGATTGCCCATGTGTTGTGCGCAGGTTTCGGTCGCTTCTTGTTTTCTTTGTAAAATGGGTGTTTCATATGCTGTTTCATTGGTGCTTAATTTGCTTATTTTTTTTATTGTGTTCGCACCTTGATTTAAGAAGTAGGAAAATGATTTCATTTGAGATAATATCTCTTTAAATTCAAGGTATTCGAGTATGTTTTCTTCAGTTTTCATTTGAATAGGTGTCTTTTGCATAGCTAATACAAAATTTGCACACTCTTGGACTGAAGAAGCAAACTCGGGATAATTGATTTGAAAGCGCACGTATATAGTATAACCCATGCATTCACTAATAAAAAGTGCTCCTTTAGACACGCATGCTTTGCGTATGGGCTTATTTTCATCATAGCGAAGAGGTTCTATGCGCTTCAGCATATTTTTAATTTTTACTCTTAAGGGTTCTATCTCACTGATTTTATTTAGCAAAATTTCGTATGCCTGTGGTTTTTCCTTTTCGCTGCAAAGTTCAGGTAATTGTGTTAGAACTACTATAGCTCTATTTATAACGAGCGAAAATTTTGTACATTTATAATATATATTCTCAATCGTTTTAAAATAGTCTTCTTCTGTGTCACTTATTGCTTGAGTTGTGGGCATGATTTCGGGTTTGTTTTTTTCCCATTCTTCTATTTTCCTTGGCAAGGACTGCAACTCTTTTTGGTATTTGTCTCTCAATTTATAGAGAATACATGCGCTAGAATGTTGTATGACTGCAATAGAAGACATAAATACACCGCCTGTAAAATTCTTCCGAAGAAGAGTTAACAAGGTGTAAAAATTTATGTAAATATATAAATATTTTCTATAAATCCTAGTCGCACTCAGGATTTGCTTCTTGTAGTGCAGCTAACGAAGAGCCAGGGCAAATACGTGTTTCTAGATTCCTTAGATGCTTCAGAACTGCAGGGGGAACAGCAGCGCGTTTTTGTCGGAGGTGGTGTAGTTTTCCTATCGATACTAGAGGGAATGATCGTATGCAGATCAAGGCTATCCCTTCTTTTTAATTTTTCTGTCTTCTGAAGAAGCTGTTGAAGAGTTAGTTTTTCCATCTGATGTGCGATTTGTTCCCTATAGGATTCAATGACGCTTACATTTGGTTGGATCTTTGTTTGGATTTTTGGTTTTTTTGCTAAAACCTTAAAGGTTTCAAGAGCTGTTTCAATATAATCGGTGTGAAATTTGCGTAATTGACTCCTTTTCTTAAAGTGTAGTCCCCCTTTTATAAAATCCATAAATTTACACATTACGGCATATTCAATAGCTTGGCATATTAAGGGAATCCCTTTAGTGACTGCTATGGGCTTGGAACTCACGTATTCGGAAGGGATTTCCCCAACTAATCCCCCTATTCTTTCCTGCAAGGAGTGGATACTCTTTATATGTGGTTCGAGCAAGTTATTAGCATGCTTTTGTTGTTGCAGGTGACAAAGCCGCGGCAAATGAGAAAGGGCATCGCGCGAGGATTGCAAAAGGTAAGAAAACTCGCGCATTTGATAAAAACCGTAAGAAAGAGTTTCAAAGCCTTTGAAAGGGTAGCCCTCTTGCCTTTTTTGATGTAAATCCGGGCCGCGTTCTGATAGAGCTATTAGTTTTTCATGTCCAGCGGATAAAGCGACCTCCTTGCATTGTTCTATATTTTGCGAATAGTCATTTGCTGACTCTTCATGCAGCTCAGTCATGTGGAATACAACGCATTTGCTTGCAAAATTTATTGCTTGTAAAGCCATACATACCTCCCATACTTGATTTCAAAAAAAGAATAGTGAATGCAAGGAAATAATGTAAAGAAAATTTTAATATTTTATAAATAATTTCTTTAATTTTTTCTGAGAAAGAGTAAGTGTTCTTTGAGGTATTTTCCCGTGAGAGATGCTGGGTTTTGCACAATTTCTTCCGGCGAGCCCGTTGCGACGATAGCGCCGCCTCTCTCGCCGCTGCCAGGTCCCATATCGATGATATGATCCGCACAAGAGAGAATGTCGAGATTGTGTTCGATAATCAGTACCGTATGTCCTTTTTGAATCAAGCTCTCGAAGATCTTTAATAATTTTGCAATATCGTCCGTATGCAGACCTACGGTGGGCTCATCAAATAGGTAAAGCGTATGTCCTTTGGAGCGCTTGGCGAGTTCCCGCACAAGGCGCAGGCGTTGCGCTTCTCCGCCTGAGAGAGTGGCGATTTCTTGTCCGAGCTGAACGTAGCCGAGCCCGACGGAAATCAACGTCTCCAAGATGCGCACAACTTTAGGAATTGGGGGTAAAAAATCCAGCGCTTGCTCCACATTCATCTGCAGAATATGGCCGAGATGCTTTCCCTTATAAGTCACTTTTAAACTCAGGGGATTGAGGCGGAAACCGTGGCAGGATTCGCATGTGACTTTGACCGGAGGCAAGAATTGCATGGGAATGCTGCGCGTTCCCAGACCCCAGCACGTCGTGCACATGCCTTTCTTGTGGTTATAGCTGAAGTGCTTGGGCAAAAGCGCGCGCACTTGCGCTTCGGGAAGCGATGCAAACAGATACCGCAAGGGAGTGAGCAAATCGACATAGGTGCTAATGTCGGCGCGCTGAGTATGCCCGATAGGATTTTGATCGAGAACGAGTAGGGTGTCCAAGCTGTCCCATCCTGAAATCTGCGCCCCTAAGTACTGGCACTGGTTTCTTTTTTCTTTGCCGAGAGCCTTTTCCAAAGCGGGCCGTAAGATGTCATTGATCAAAGTGGATTTTCCCGAGCCCGACACGCCGCTCACGCAGGTAAGGGTGCCAAGAGGAATATCGGCGTTGAGATCTTTTAGATTATGCAGTTTAGCATTGCGGATGCGCAGGAAAGCGCTGGATTTTTTTCGTTTAGAGGGGAGAGGGATTTTTTTTAAGCCGCTTAAATAAGCGCCTGTGAGCGAATCGGGGTTTTTTTTAATTTGCGCAAGAGTGCCGCGCGCCGTGATTTTTCCTCCCTGATTTCCCGCGTGCGGGCCGAAATCGAGAATGTAGTCCGCCTTTTCGATAGTCAGAGGGTCGTGTTCGACGAGAAGCAGCGTATTTCCCAAAGCGCACAGATGCGTGAGGGCATTATTGAGGCGCTCGTTGTCGTATGGGTGCAATCCGATCGTGGGCTCGTCGAGAACGTAGAGGCATCCCGTAAGCCCGCTGCCGAGTTGGCGCGCGAGGCGGATGCGCTGCGCTTCCCCGCCGCTTAAGGTAGGAGCGCTGCGCTCGAGTGAGAGATATTCCAGCCCTACTTTTTTTAAGAAAACCAGCCTATGCTTTAATTGGCGAAGAGGTTCATCTAAAAAATTATGATCGGCTTTCTTCAGAATGATTTTTTCGCAAAAGACAAGCGCTTGATCAATAGAAAGGCGGCACACATCCGCAATGGAAAGGCCATCTATGGTCACATGGCGCGCTAGAGGATTGAGCCTAGTGCCTTGGCAGGAGCGGCAAGTGTTTGCCTCGAGAATGGGCAGCAAAGCCGCTTTTAATTCAGGATCGGAGCACTTGGCGAGTAGGGCAAAGGCAACGTTTAATCCGCGCCACTGCAACTCAAGGTCCTTGTGTGAAATAAGCCCTTGCTGTTTATCGTGAAAAAGAAATTGGATTTTTTCATCAGAAAGGCGGTGTAAGGGGATATCCGGATCGATTTCCGCTTTTTTTAAACACAATCTGAAAATCTTGAGAGTCTCTTTAGTGCACAGATCTTTCCACAAAAGAAGGATTAAGTCATATGCGGACAGCTGCATGATTTGCGAATGGCGCGAAAGATCTGCGCCGTATTGCACGCCCAGTCCCTGGCAATCCAGGCACATGCCTTGTTCGGTATTAAATGAAAAGGTATGAGGTGTGATGGGTAAATAAGATTTGCCCGTGCTCGGCACAGCAAAGGAGAGGTTGAAGAAAAAGTCTTTTTCATCTGTTGCGGCGACAAGCGTTCCTCCAGATAATCGCGCGGCTTGATCGATGGCATCGTAAAGCCTCTTTGCATTCTCTCCGCTGACGAGAAGCCGATCAATGACGAGGAAGAGAGCATTCTTGCGCTGCTTTTCAAAAGGAATCGGCTCGTCGAGCTCAAAGTAAACTCCATTGAGGCGGATGCGCAAGTAACCTTCTCTCTGCCATCTCTCTTTAAGATCTTCAAAAGCCTCGGAGCGCTTAAGAGCAAGCGGCGAGAGAATGTAGAGTTTTGTTTTCGCAGGAAGCGCAAGAAGGCGCTCTTGCACATATCCCGGCGTGATGCTTTGAATCTCTTCGCCCGTTTCAGGACAATGCGGCACGCCTAAATGGGCAAAGAGCAGCCGCAGATAATCATAGGCTTCCGTCATTGTGCCGATAGTGCTGCGCGGATTTCCCGCGTGGCTTTTTTGTTCAATGGCAATAGCCGGCGAGAGTCCTTCGATATGCTCTAACTTAGGCTTGGGCATTTGCTTGACAAATTGACGCGCATAAGGCGATAGCGATTCGATATAACGCCTCTGCCCTTCGGCATAAATGGTTTCAAAGGCAAAAGAGGATTTTCCCGATCCTGAAGGGCCGGTGCACAGCGTGATCTTTCCCCGCGGAATAGAAGCATCGACCTTTTTGAGATTGTTTTGCATAGCTCCCAGCACGCAGATTTCCGTGAGTTGGGCGCCAGAGGCACTGTGCGCAATTTCTTTTTTGCCCTTTGGAGGCTTTAACGCCTGTTTCAGTGCCACTGCTGTTGGCGTCTTTAAAGAAGCGATCTTTTCCGGAGTGCCTTCGGCGACTAGCTCGCCCCCATTGCGGCCGCCTTCCGGCCCCAAATCGATGATCCAATCGGCAGTTTTGATTATGTTCATATTGTGCTCGATGACGAGGATGCTATTGCCTTTGTTTACTAATTCCTGGAGTACGTCGATGAGCTTTTTAATATCGTGGAAATGCAAACCTGTCGTCGGTTCATCCAAGATGTACAGCGTGTTTCCGGTTGAAGGGCGAGTGAGTTCTTTAGCTAATTTGATGCGCTGCGCTTCTCCTCCTGAGAGAGTGGGAGAGGGCTGGCCGATCTTGATGTAATCCATCCCGACGCGCATCAGAGTGTCCAATTTAGCTTTAACGTGAGGGATATCCGAGAAAAAGACGAGGCATTCGGCAACTGTCATTTCTAAAATGTCAAAAATGTTCTTGCCTCGGTAGAGAATAGAGAGGGTATTATCATCGAAACGCTTGCCCTCGCAGTGGGGGCAAAAGACCCATTCGTCCTCCATGAAGTCCATATCGATTTTTAGCATTCCCATTCCCAAACAATGCGGGCAAGATCCTTCTTTAACATTAAAGCTAAACCGTCCGGCTTTATATCCTTGTGCTAAACTGTGAGGAAGCGCGCTGAAAAGAGCGCGGATGTCATCGAAGAGCTTGATGAATGTCGAGGGATTGGAGCGCGGGGTCTTGCCAATGGGCATTTGATCAATCGCGATGACTTTATCTATTTCTTCCACATGTGCTATTTTTTTATGCGCCCCGACAGGCAAAGCAGCATTGTGGAGCTTATTTGCCAAGGCGGGATAGAGCGTATCGATGATGAGAGAGGATTTGCCCGATCCCGATACTCCTGTGACGGCGGTAAACACTCCCAGAGGAATGGCGACGTCGATTTTTTTTAAATTGTGGTGCGAGGCCTTTTCAATGAGAAGTTTCTTGCGCGCACTGCGTCGCTGTTTAGGGATGGGAATCTCTAACCGACCAGAGAGATAAGCTCCGGTGAGCGATTCTTTAGAGGCGATAAGATCATTAAAGTTGCCCTGCACGAGAATGCGGCCTCCATTTTGCCCGGCCAGCGGGCCTACGTCGACCAGCGTATCTGCGGCGCGAATTGTCTCTTCATCGTGCTCGACGACAATCACAGTATTTCCCTTGTCGCGCAAATGCTTTAAAGTGAGCAGAAGCTTGGCGTTGTCGCGCGGATGCAGCCCGATCGAAGGCTCGTCGAGAACATAAGTGGCCCCCACCAAGCCCGAACCGATTTGCGAGGCGAGCCGTACGCGTTGCGCCTCTCCGCCCGATAAGGTAGGGGCCGTACGATCGAGGGTAAGATACTCGAGTCCGACTCCTTTTAAAAAATGCAGGCGCTCGCGGATTTCTTTAACGGCCTCCGATCCGATGATCTGTTCCTGCTGCGTGAGAGATAAAGTCTCGAAGAAATGCAGCGACTCATCGATGGCCATCGCGGTAATCTGCGCAATGCGCTTGCCGTTTAACGTCGTTGCAGCCGGATAGGGCTTGATCTTTTCTCCTCGGCAATCGGGGCAGAGCGATTCGCGCATAAGCTGTCTTTTTTTCGAGCGATAGACTTCGCTTTGGGCTTGATTAAAACGCTCTTTAGCCTCGTAAAGAATCCCGCGCCATTGCACATATTCAGACCATCGGCTCTTCTTTGTCGGGTGAATGAATTGCATTGCCGTCCATTTCTTTTCCGTTCCATAGAGAAAGACGTGTTTGGCTGTGTCGGACAGCTTTTTCCAGGGCGTGCGCACGTCAAACTTGTAAAGGCGGGCAAGATTATCGTAGATGTTCTTATAGCGCACAGTCTGATAGGAGCTGGCGATACTGCAGCAATCTTCAGCGATGCAGAGATTGGGGTCGATGATGCGTTCCAGGTCGAATTCTTGAATTCTACCCAATCCTTGGCAAGTTGGGCACATGCCGGAAGGGTGATTAAAGGAAAAATCTGTTGGGTCCAAAGAACCATAAGACAAGCCCGATTTGGGGCTATAAGCGTGTTGCGAAAATAATTTTTCCTCTCCTTCTTCTCCAAACGCGATGCTCATCACGCCCTGCCCGCAGTCTAAGGCGGTGCTAATTCCTTCTGCCAGGCGATTTTCTTCCCCCGGGCGCAAGACGAGTCTGTCTACGACGATATCCACATCGTGTGCGACTCTTCCATCGACGGAGATGTCTTCGGAGAGATCGCGCAGCTGCCCATCGAGCCGCACGCGCGTAAACCCTTTGCGCATGAGCTCAGCGAAATCCTCTTTGAATTCCCCCTTTTTTTTCTTGGCGTAAGGAGCCAGTAAAAGCAGTTTTGAACCTTCAGGAATTTTTTTAATGGCGCGCAGAATGTGCTCTAAGCTCTGCGGGGTGACGACCTCTCCGCTCACTGGACAGTGCGCAATCCCAATGCGCGCATACAAAATGCGTAAAAAATCGTAAATCCCTGTCATCGTCCCTACAGTGGAGCGCGGATTGCGCCCTGCGGTCTTTTGTTCGATGGCGATTGTGGGAGAGATGCCGCTAATTAACTCTGCGTCGGGCTTGGGCAGATCGCCGAGGTGGCGCCTGGCATAGGTGGAGAGGGATTCGACATAGCGCCTTTGCCCCTCCACATAAATCGTATCGAAAGCCAAAGAGGATTTACCCGAACCGGATACGCCGGTAAATACAATCAGCTGATTATGGTCTAGCGTGAGATCCACGCTTTTTAGGTTGTGGACTTTTACTTTCCGCAAGACGATCTTAGGACTTTCCATCCTGTAAGCATACCATAATTTGCATTTGGCACAAAATAGGGAAAAAAGAGATATAGTTGGGTAGTGAGGATGTGATGCGTACGCGGACAAAAATCATATGCACGATGGGGCCATCGGTAAATGCATATAATAAAATTTTGGAGCTCATCGATGCCGGCATGAATGTCGCCCGGCTCAATTTTAGCCATGGAACGCAAGAAGAGCACGCCCATGTCATCGACATGCTGAAGAAAGCCCGCAAGGAAAAAGGCGTTCCGCTTGCCATTATGCTCGATACGAAGGGCCCTGAGATCCGCATCGGCGCCATGCAGCAGGATCAAATCAATTTAAAAGAAGGACAAAAATTACTCCTGGTCAAAGAAGTCGTCGTTGGCGATGCATCCCGCGTGCATCTCACGCCCGTCCATGTGCTCGATGTGCTGGAAAAGGGGATGCGAGTGCTTTTTGACGATGGATATATCCAATCGCATGTCGTCGAAACAAGCGGTAAAGGCGTCCTTGTCGAAATTGAAAACGCAGGCGTATTAAAAAGCCACAAAGGAGTCAATGTCCTCAACGTCGACCTGCAGCTTCCCGCGATGACAGAGCAGGACGTGAAAGATATCGCCTTTGGCTGCGCGCACGATGTCGATATCATAGCCGCTTCCTTTATCCGCTCTGCGGAACACGTCTTGGCAATCAAGCGCCTTATCGTCGAGCACAAGAAATCAGAAATCATCGTGATTGCCAAAATCGAAAATTACTTGGGGATTCATAATTTCGATAGCATTCTCATGGTCGCCGATGGAATTATGGTCGCACGAGGAGATTTGGGCGTGGAGTTGCCCTTAAAGGAGGTCCCCAAGCTGCAAAAAATGATGATTCGCAAGTGCTATCAAGCGGCAAAGCCCGTCATTACGGCCACGCAGATGCTCGAATCGATGATAAAGAATCCGCGCCCGACGCGTGCCGAGGTTTCAGATGTCTTTAATGCCATTTGCGATAGCACGACCGCTGTCATGCTCTCGGGAGAAACGGCTGTCGGCAGTTATCCGATAGAAACGGTGACGATGATGAAGAATATCATCGAAGAGGCGGAAAAAGATTTTCATTACCGCGAGTTCTTTTTACACAACACAAAGGCAGAGTTCAACGATGTTTCTCAATCCATTGCGCTGGCAACTGTCAATACGGCATTTAGCACAGGCGCTAAAGGCATTTTCGTCTTCACCGATAGCGGAATGACGGCGCGTTTTGTCTCGCGCTTCCGCCCGGAAATGCCCATCATCGCGTTGACGCCGCACCACAAAATCTACAATCAGCTCGCCTTAAACTGGGGCATTATTCCCGCTGATCCCCTGAAGGTTAAAAATGCGCACGAAGCTTTTATTCACGTCTGCTGCTTTGCTTTGAGAAAAGGTGTGGTGCGCTATGGAGATCTGGTCATTGTGACGGCGGGGGAGCCCTTTGGAGTGCGCGGAACTACGAACATGCTCTTTGTGGAAAGCATAGGCGACGTTCTCGTGCGCGGTCATCCGCGCTCAGGGCGCCGCATACACGGCAAGGTTACTCTCATTCATTCTCCCGAAGAAAAAAAACAGCAGTCCGTACATGGAAAAATCGCGGTGATTTCGCGATGCGACGAGAGCTATTTGCCTTTGATCCAACATGCTTTGGGCATCGTCTTGCAAAACAGCTCCGAAGATGCGGAGTCAGAGAAAAACGCGATTAAAATTGCCAAGATGCTAGACATTCCTTTGCTTATGCGCTCGGATGGGGCGATGTCGCTATTGCAAGAGGAGCAGCACGTGACATTAGATCCCGAGCGCGGAATCGTCTACAAGGGATCGATTACTAGTGATGAAGAGATGATCCCTTCGATGTGCAAGATGTAATGGACCTCTTTCATAGCGTCGGCTTAGCAACAATCCAGAAAGAGCTGCAGTTTTTTCGAAGCGTCCTTTAAGGTAGCTTCAAAACTGATGTGCTGCATCTGCGAACTCATTTGAGGCGCTTCTGTCAGATCGATAATCGCCGCTTTCAAATGGTTTTCAAAAGGGCGTACCTTTTCGCGGTTGTGCATGATGACATCATTGATTTGCACCGCAAATTTTTCTACATCGCTGCGCTTAAGAGAATAAAATTCGTCCTTTTGTAATTTAGAAGCGAGTTTATCGATTTGAGATTTAATATCTTGAATCTGTTTATAAATCTCTGGATTTCTTGGTTGTTTGCTCGGACGAGCAGGTAAGGCGCTCATATTCCTCCTAATATCTACTCTTTCCTTTATTATTTATTTTTTACAATTAATTTTCAATTTTTAATAAAAATTAATGATTAACACATCTTATTTACAAGTGTTTACAGTATTAATTGTATTAAAGAAAGAGCTGCCAAGGAGGCGGTCTCCGTGCGTAGGGTATTCTCGTGCAGGCGGACGGGTTGTGCCCCTAAGCGGTTTTGCAGATGAAAGGTTTCTTTGCCATCCCATCCCGCTTCGGGCCCGATGAAGAGGATGGCCGGATGGGCCTGCATTTTGGGCATGTGCCAGAGGAAAGGTGCTTCTAGAGAGGGATCTCCATAAAAAAGGGTTCCCTCTAAGGGAAGCCATTCCTCTAAAGGCGGTTTGATAGTAATAGAAGGAATATAGCCTCTTCCGCACTGCTTTACGGCGGCGAGGATGAGGTTACGCAAGCGCGCAAGCTGATTTTCGCTCAACGTGGATTTATCTCCTAAGCGAGCGGGAAACAGCCAAAATTCCTCCACTCCGAGTTCAGTTCCTTTTTCCACGATCCATTCCAAGTGATTCTTATGAGGGATTCCCTGGGCGAGGATAATGGGGGTGTGCGCCTTTTTGCATGCAGAAACGGCGTCTATGCGCAAGGCGGCTTCCTGTCGATTGATGCGTAGCAGCGTGGCCTTAGCCAAGCTTCCCTTGTCATTGATGAGTTCCACGCTTTGCCCAGCGCGCATGCGCATCACGGCCAAGTGATGTAATTCTGCACCCTGCAAAGAGACCTCATCTCCTGAGTGCAGCGGCGCATCTATGTAAAAGCGATCATGCGGCATTAGGAGCTCTTGAGTAGCGCTTGATTGAGGAGAAAAGAGAGATCGCCGCTTTGATTTTGCGCCAAGCGCTGCAATTGCGCAATATCAAGTACGTCAAACGCCGTGTACTTCAGATAGTGCGCACGCAGTTGCAAAAAGGGCGTGAAATTAAAGACGAGCTTGAAGCGAAAATCAGGCACGAGCAGGTCTTCCAAGGTAGTATAGGTTTCGATAAGCGCGTCTTTAAGAGCGCACTGCTCTGCGAATTTTTCGGGAACCTTGCAGGTGATAAATTCCAGAGGGTAGATCGCCCGCAGCGTTGCCAAGTGGGCATTGTACGCGTCAAAAGCCTCCTTTTCGGGGGGAAGTATGACACATAGGCTCTCCTGCCTAAACGCGCGTTTGATCTTATGAGGAGTTTGCTGCTTCCAGCGATTGTGCGACCAGAGCCATTGACCGGGTTCTCTCTTTATGCTCTCTTCAAGCAGAGACAGGCCCTCTTTCATCATGCGCTCTACCTCTTTTTCCATTGGTGCGGTTTTATTCGGCCAAATAGGATCGGAATAGTGAATGAGGTACTTTCCTTCCACACGCCGCGTGGTGGCGACGATGATAGGTGATCCCGTGCGGTATGCTAAGATTGCAGGGAGGGGAGAGGTCCAGGCCCTTTTTCCTAAAAATGAGGAGCAAAAACCGCTATCGGGCATGCCTTGATCGCCGACAATTCCCAAAAACGCCCCTTTTTTCAAAGCGCGCAGTCCTTCGCGCACGGCATTTTGCGGCGCGATCATTTTTCCTCCAAATTTTTCGCGGATCGACAAGAGCCACTGATAGAGGATCCGGTTTTTTATGGGCCGTCCAATGGCCACGCCCGGCATGCGGCTGGTGCCCTCTAAAAAGAGCACTTCCCAGTTAGCTTGATGTCCGCAAAAAAAGATTACTGGTGTGCCTTGCTGCATCAGCGCCGCGGCATTTTCGGGATTTTCGCAGCGTATAATTCCTTCGATGCTATTCAGAGAGGCAAATTTAGCGTACTCTAGGCAGGTAATCATTAAATTTTCCAAAGACTGCTTTGCAATGCAGTAGAGCGCCTTGCCCTCCAAGCGCAAATCGCTTGCGAGCGATAAGTTGTTTAAGGTGCGTTTGCGCATTTTAGGAGAGCAGTGAAAGGCGCAGCGCCCGAGAAAAGCCCCCCACTTATGAATCGTCGGAAAGCTTAAATAGCGGATAGGCCATAGCAGCAGGCAAATGCCAGCAAAGGATGCAGTATGTACTAATTTTTTTATTTGATTTCTGAAAGCCATGAACCTATCTCAAAATTCTAAATATTTGATTTTTGATGCATTTTTCGTCAAATTTTGAGACTGGCTATGTTCCCACACTGGCCATCTCTGACCATCTGCTCACGGCTCTAGGTTACAAAAACTTAAGTGTTGTAGTCAACTGAATAAAATTGCTGTCAAATGGCATAAATAGGCTATTACTGTTTCTAAATTCGTGCCATTTAGAAAAATTGCAATGATCTGTTCTTTTATAGGCTAATTTCAGCCTCCATTAGGAGTCGTTCAAACTGAACCTTCCAATCACCTGGAAGATACAAAGCTCTTTCAGCAAGCTCAAGGAGCCTTAGCTTCTGCGAACACTTCAATCCTCAAGTTAGAGTTGAAATTTGAACTGCGATAAAAATCTAACTGCTTTTTAGCTTCACTTGTACTCATCATTATTTCCATGGTTAACTCACTAATAAAGGCCTTCTACTCGGATTTGCAGTATGTAAAAGCTCTGCATATTTTTCAATACTCGGCCTTGTTAGCGCTCTCTCATATCGAGCATAAGCATTAGGCGATTTCGATTTCAGTCTCTTGCAAACATCTCGAATAGTTGAACCACTTCGAATAACTCGTTCTCTTTGAAAATGTTCTGTATGTGCTCAGAGATTGTTCGCTTGTCTTTATCGAATAATTCACACAGCTGTGCTTGGTTGAGCCAAACGGTCTCGTCTTGAAGCCGCACTTCGATCTTAGTTTGACCATCTTCTGTTTGGTAAAGCAGTAAGGAGCTATCTGTAATAGTGACGTTCATATTTTTCCTTTAGCATCAGCCTTCATACCCGCAAACACCGGATCTGGGAGAGTTTACAAGAGACATTAGCATATAGGTATCTCCTTCATCGACCGCGCAAGAATGGTCTTCGCTACAATCAGCGCATGTTGTTTCCCCACACATTGAGCAGATGACCTCAGGAGGTTTTTTACAAGAAGTGCAGAAAAAAGGAGGAGGATCATTTCTCATAAGGAGCGCAATTTCTTTTTGTGGGCATGTCGAAAGCTTGTCTATCACCTCAAGTTCAAGCTCTGTGGAGGAACCCATGTCATAAACATAATCGAGAATCATCCCTGGCGATAAGATCTGGTCCATTTTGTTTTTCATTGATTGGCTGGGGTTTCCAGATTCTGTATGAGACATATAGCGACGGTTGCCTATCGTGAATTCGCTTAAATGGCCGCAGCATTCTAGCCAAATGTTGCGCAAAAATTGATCTAGTTTGCCCAAAGAAAGGTCTTTCGGAATCGCAATATACATCCAATACAGATTTGGTTGCCCAGCATCAGAGGCCCGAACTAAAAATCCTTCGGTTGAGGGTTGAGAAAGAACTGGAGACGACGCAGTGCATTTGAGTAGGTGAGTAGTGGCTTTGGCAGGGCTGCACATCTCTCCACATTTTTGGCACTTGCCTTGTGTTTTAATTTTCATAATACAGAGCCCTCCTCTAAGAAGAACAGTATGGCTGTTTGAAGATTAAAATTTCTATACTTGTTTTTAGAGGCTTTTCCTCAGCATGAACATTTTTGACTTTTTATCGTATCCTTTCTCTGGTGAATTCGATTGAATAGCCAAGCTTTTGGTAAAAGGCGAGAGCTTCCCAATCCATGGTGTTAACTGTAATAAATCTGGCATTGCGTTCTCTTCCAATTTTTTCAGCCTCTTGCATGAGTTTTGTTCCCCATCCGTGATGACGCAAAGACTATCTATGTAGAGCGAGCCATAAAATGAAGTCCCCGAGATCCCTCCAAGTACATTTTGTTTTTGATCCTTAATTAAAAACACTGAAAGGACGGATGGGGGGCAATCCTTTGGCATGAAAGGCCTCCTCGCTGATCCCGTGAAAAAAAAATTTTCGTGAGGAATTGTATCGTAATGCTCAAAATGGTAAGAAGAATCAATTAATGCATGTTGTGGCTTTTCGATTGGCCTAAGATGGTATAGTGATTTAAAACAAGATTGAGAAAAATATGCAAGGAGGCTGCGAAAATTTTTTGTCTGGAGAGAGCGACCATTGTACGAGTACAAGGCGCGAGCGAAGACGAAAAATTTTCTGCAAAGCCGACGCGGGAGATTTTCTCAATATTGTTTTAAATTACTATAACTATTCAGGTCCCACCTGCAGCGCGACCTGAGTAAAATTTTCACTTCCCACAAAATCTGCATTCCCTCAGACTGTTTTCTTTTAAAACGCTATGTCCTTAGTTCCACAACTTCCAAAAGAGATCTTTGATTCCCTTCATCCTGCTGCACAGGTCTATATCCGATTGGCTCTTTGTTATGCAGGAAAGAGCATGAAGGCATTTTTAAGCAGTTATTTCCCGTTTCTTCTGAGACAGAGACATTGAAAGAAGATAAAAGAGTTGAAACTCTATGAGCATGAAGAAATTTAAAGAGTATTTAAATGCCCAGGATGATGATTTTTTAAAGGATGAGCTATTGACTCTCTACAAAACATTTGAGGTCGTTAGGCAGTTTTATACTCCTCGAATAGAACCCGCAGACATAGAAAAAGTTATTCAGAAGTACAAGGAAGTGCTTGAAGAGCAGTTTTGTCCTAAGGCTGCAAAATGGGATTTTCCTGAGTTGAATTACTCTGTCGCAAGAAAAGCAATCAGTGATTTCAAAAAGGTCAACTCAGACCCAAGAGCAATTATCGAGCTCCAACTAAGCTATGTTGAATACGGAGTCGAATGCACTCTGGAATATGGAGACATTGATGAAAGATTTTACAACAGCATGGAAAGCATGTTTCGCAAGACACTAAGAGACATGGAAGAGCATGGTTTGCTTAATCTGTTTGAAAAACGGTGTTTGGCAATTCAGCAAAAAACACACGATTTGGGATGGGGTTTTGGAGATGCAATCACGGAGCTTTGCGAAGAGTATTTTATTGCCCCAAGCAGGAAAAAACAGGAGTTCACATGACACACAAAAGATTGCAAAATAAAATAGTTCTTATAACTGGAGGCTCTCGAGGCATAGGCGCAGCCATTGCCGAGCGTTTTGCTAAGGAAGGATGTCATGTAGCCATTAGCTATGCAGAGTCCAAAGAAAAAGCCCTTCTTTTATTGAAAGAGCTCGAAAAAGAGGGAGTCAAAACTCTAGCTGTACAAGCAGATCAAGCAAACCCTTTACAAGCGGCGAACCTTGCCAAAAAAGTAGGCGAGCACTTTGGAAGGATCGATATTCTTGTAAATAATGCTGGCATTTACGTAGGAGGTTCTATCGATGATACTAATCTTGACATAGATGGAATCACAAGACAGTTATCAGTCAATGTAGGCGGGGTCTTTGCAACAACGCGTGCGGCTATGCCTTTTATGAAAGATGGCGGGCGTATTGTCATTATAGGTTCCATTAATGGAGAAAGGATGACAGCTTCTGGCGGGGCTGATTATGCTGCTACAAAAGCCGCTCTTGTCGGCTACACTCATGGTTGGGCAAGAGATTTAGGTCCAAGAAATATAACAGTCAATCTTGTGCAACCTGGTCCTATCGATACAGACATGAATCCAGATAACACAGAATTTGCAGAGACAGTAAAGAAAAGCGTTGCTTTGGGACGCTATGGTAAACCTGCAGAAATCGCCTCAGCTGTTGCATTCTTAGCAAGTGAAGAGGCTTCATATGTTACCGGAGCTACTCTTACCGTCGATGGAGGTTTTTTAGCTTAATCATTTTTTATGGATTATGCCCTGATTTGAAGGGCTGCGCGGCAACAAATTCTTCATAGGAACGGACACTTGCCTGGACTTCTTCTGAAAGAGGTTGATGTCTTAACTCTTTGATAAGGGCGGTAACTTTTTCTAGATACTCTAGCTTCTGGAACTGCTGTTCTTTGGGAAGAACTGTCGTAATCTTTAAAATGATTCAATATATGTTCATTATAGTCGTTTAAATTGACATTGATAAAATAGCTGTATCGAAAGCTTCAGACAAAGTGGCTACGGTAGGTAAAAGTTCTCGTATTTTTGTTTTCATATTTGCTCAATATTTTTCGATAGGGTTTAGATCCGGTGAATAAGGAGGAAGAAAAACGATTTCGCACCCATACGACTCTAAAAGTTTGCGAGTCGTGACTGATTTGTGAAAACTCGCATTGTCAAGAATCAATACTTGCCCTGGAGCCAACCTTGGTAGTAACTCTTGTTTCAGCCAGATTAAACGACTATATATCTTCGCTATGAGGAAGTGTCCATTAAACGATTTTTTAATACAGCTTCCGTCATTGCGCGCAGCTGGCGGGAAAAATCCAAATCCTCGACTCCGCGGCGAATGGCTAGGGCATCAGAGGGCTCCTTGGGATAAGCGAGGGCCTCTTTTAGGCTGGCGGCAAAAGCAGCGGTGTCGCCCAGGTCGGGAATGATTATGCCCGAGGGGGTGCTGCCGCGATTGAGTACTTCGCAGCCTCCGTTGGTCTTGGAGGAAATGACGAATAGCCCCATGGCGAGCGCTTCCACGGTGACGTTGGCAAAGGGATCGTATAGGGAGGGAATTGCGAGCGCGTCGGCGAGTTGATAGAAGGGGAGAATGTCTTGGGAGGGGCCAAAGAAAAAGACTTTGTTTTCCAGTCCAAGTGTTTTCGCCTTGCGCTGATAAGCGGAGAGCTTTTTTTCTTTGCCCAAGACGCTGAGCTGAAAGGGAAGCTCTCGGATGAGAGAGAGGGCGTTGAGGAGATAATCGAGTCCTTTTCGACGATAATTATGCCCAATAAAGAGGAACTGAAAAGCGGAAGGATCGAGGCCGTAGGCACGCAGATGCAAGGGCTTTTGGTCTTGCCAGCTATCAAAGGAGGCCTGCATCTGATGCCACTCTACTCCGTTGTGCATCACGGCGATCTTTTGAGGATCGAGGGCATAGTGGTCTAAAATCTCCTTGCGCACCATGTGCGAATTGGCAAAAAGCAGCTGTAAGCGCGGATTCTCAAACGCGCGTTTTTCAAAGGACAACAGCATGCGGTGCAGCGGATTTATCCCAAAGCTTAAGGATTTTAATACCCCTTCTTCACTTCGGCGATAGCGCAAGTACTGCGCATGCACGCCGTTGCCGGCGCGGATATGAGTGGCAAAGCGCGTGCGGTCTAAACTAAAAACAATTTCGGTGGGATGCGCTTTTAAATAGGCGCTGCACGCCTTGTCGAAGCGGATAAGTTGCAAAACGCTAAGAGGGCAGTCTATAGGAAAGGAGACGATATGCAACAAGGGATGGGAAAAGGGCGGCTGTATTTTTCCGGTCGTCAAAAGGGCGACGCGCGCGCCGTGCTGACAAAAATCGTAGGCAAGCTGCCAGGTGTACTTTTCCAGTCCTCCTTTTTTATACAGCTGGCTTTTGACTAAAGTGATCAAGGCGTTTTTTCCTGGGACGAGACAAATTGCGGTTCTTCCACGTAGACAGTGTGCTCCTTTAAGCGCGCGAGGAGTTCGAATTTGCTCTCGTCGGCCTTGAAGAGCTGTAAATTATTCACATAGCTACGGAAGCGGTTGCGCAAGTACTCTTCTCTGAGCGGGGGTTGCATGAGGCGTATGTCAGCATCCGATACATCGGACATGAGCGTGGTGACGTAAATGTTCTCCAGGTAGCGCGCATTAATTAATTGCAAATTCCAATCGAGGAGTTGCTTGTCCGACTTGGGCGCGACGATAATCATAATTTGCAGCATGTTGCGCACGATCTCCAAAAAGAGTTGGTCTGTTCCATTGGCGTATAGGGGTTGGGAGATCAGAGTGATGCCATTAAAATCTTTCACCAGGTCGTCTACGGCCAGCGTTATGTTTGTGGGATTCAATTTTTGAGCAAAGTCAGGAGGGAAATAGAGGGCAATGGGAATAGGAGCGTCGATAGGCAGGGATTTACAATGGATAAAGTCGATGCGCAGCAATTTGGCCTGAGGGTCGTTGATGGAGATGGGGTTTTCCGAAAGTGAGGGGATTATGAGCTGCTTCCACTGATCGGGAACTACAAAGCTGACCACGCCTACGGGCTCCTCTTCGTTTAAATTGGCGACGGCGTCTAGCTGCGCTTTGGAAATATCGCTGAGGTTGAATGTGATGCGCTGCTCTTTTGTCTTCAGCTGTTTAATGACGGTTTCAGGGCCCGTGACGGTGAGGTAGAGGCGATAGGGCCAAACATCTAAAAACTGAAACCCGCGCGGCGCCTCTCCGATCGGTTGGGTAATGGTCACGGGAATTTTATCGGTAATCACCGTGGTCATCCGAATCATGAGATTGGGGTGATAAATTCTCTTAATTCCCGTCGTCATGTCGATTTCTGGATTGAGCGACGCGATATTTTTTGTGGAAAGGACAGCGACCCATTCGTCTGGCCTGCCCTGCGCATCTAAAACGATTTCAAAATCGTACGGCGTGAGCTCGTCCAAAACGGCCTTATTCCCCACCAGGGTCACATTGAGTTTTTTAGCCAGTTTATTATTTCCTTGCAGTCCTTCAATCGTTTTACCGGGAGGGATATTCACAATGCGCACAGGAATATTATTGATCGTTCGCGTTGCGGTTAAGGAGTGGTTGACGACAAGCCAGATCACTGTTGCCAACAGGATGGCGAGAAGCTTACGCGGCCAGTGTTCGATAAAAATTTTAACAAGTAAGGATTTCATTTTTTAAGCCACTCCTTAAAGTTAAACTGGCTTTTGAGGTTAGTCGAAGGCGGCGGCGTGAGAATGCTGCGGATAATTCCTTTAAAGCGATCGATTTTAACTCCTGGGGTCATCACCCCGTCTCTGGCTATTGACACTTTTCCCGTCTCTTCGGAGACCACGATGACTAGAGCATCGCAAAATTGGGATGCCCCTAAAGCGGCGCGATGGCGCGTTCCCATTGCGCGCGTGATTTGAGAGCTGTCCTCGGCAAGGGGCAGGATCACCGTCGCCGCGACAATCGTCATATCGCGAATGATGATAGCCCCGTCGTGAAGCGGCGTTGTCGTCGTAAAGATTGTTTCGAGCAGCTCTGAGGAAAAGTTGGCGTTGAGCAGTACCGCTTTGCTTGCAAACTCGTCCAAAGAGTCTTCTTTCTGCAAAGCAATCAAAGCTCCGGTGCGCCTTTCCGCAAGCCGATATGTCGAGCTTGCGAGCTGGTCGAGAAACTTATCGAACTGCGTCATCTCCTTATAGCGTTTGCCCTTCAAACTCAATTTCGACAAGGCCACGCGAAGCTCTGGCTGGAAGATGATGAGAATGGCAATGACCGCGACATTGCCGATGAGCAGCATAATTTTGTGTAAAATAGGCAAGTTCAACCAGGAAGAGATCGCAAAAATGAGCAAAAAGGCCAAAAGGCCCAGCACGAGATCCATGGACCGCGTATTCCAAAAAAACGAGAGAAGATAATTGATTAGGATCGCGATGATCACTATTTCGATAAAAGGAGTAATGCTATGGAAAAGAGCGCCCATTTTCTTCTGCTGGATTAGGAGACATAAGACATGTCTCTTAAGGGGCTATGATAACAAAAAAGATGCCTTGAGTAAACTCTTAATTCAAATGGAAAATCAGGTCGATGGCGTCGCGGTGTTCTTGTACATCGTGAACGCGGATCACATCCGCTCCTTTAAAGAGGCAGTAGCTGTGCACAGCCAAAGTGGCTGCCAAGGTATCTTCTATCGGTTTATTGAGAATTTTTCGAATAAACCATTTTCTCGAAGCTCCGATTAATACTCTTAGTCCAAAAGATTTAAATTGATCGATAGATTGTAATATAAGGAAATTGTGTTCCACGGTTTTGCCAAAACCGATTCCCGGATCTAAAATAATCCGCGATTCTTTTACGCCTTTATGAATCAGCTCTTTGATTCTTCGTTCAAAAAAATGCATGATGTGTTCGACCACTCCTTCGGGGTAATGAGGATCGATTTGCATTGTCTGCGGCGATCCGTGCATGTGCATAAGACAAATATCCGCATCGGACGCAGCGGCAAGCTCTTGCATAGACGGATCACAAAAGCCGGTGATGTCATTGATTAGCTTGGCTCCCTTTGCTAAAGCCTGCTTTGCTACCTTTGCCTTGCGCGTGTCGATGGAAAGAGGAATGGACACAAGCGCAGTTAGAGCTTCAATCAAAGGGAGGACGCGCCGCAGTTCCTCTTCTTCGCTAACTTCTAAAGAGTCGGGCCTTGTCGATTCCCCTCCGATATCGATGATGTCGGCCCCTTCTTGCGCTATGCGCACGCCTCTCTCTATCGCTCTCTCTAGCGAGGAGTGCGCAGAATAAAAAGAATCGGGCGTAGCATTGAGAATCCCTATCAACAAAGGCCTTTTATTCACAACTAAACCTCCAAAACAGAGTTGTAATATAGCATAATTGTGAATTAGATATCATTTTAATTCTTAGGTAGCACCTCGATAGACACGTCGGATGGGATGTCTACTTGACATTTTTGGAAAAAAGTATATACGATGTGGCATAATTTGGTTTCTTGGCATGGATGTAGTCTTTCTTTCCCGCGTTCAGTTTGCGCTCACCAGCGCATTTCATTATATTTATCCGCCGATGAGTATTGGAATTGGGTTGATGCTCGTCATTTTCGAGGGGATCTACATGAAGACAAAAAATCCCCTCCATAAAGAGATTACCAAATTTTGGGTGAAAATTTTTGCTTTAACCTTTGCCCTTGGCGTGGCAACGGGAATCGTTCAGCTATTTGGTTTTGGGACAAACTGGTCGAGGTATTCGCGCTTTGTGGGAGATGTCTTCGGCAGCGCTTTAGGTGCTGAAGGGGTTTTCGCATTTTTTTTGGAAGCGGGATTTTTGGGAGTTGTCCTTTTTGGCTGGGAGCGTGTGAGTGCGAGGTTTCACTACATTTCTACGATCTTGGTATGTGCGGGAGCGCATTTTAGCGCCGTGTGGATCACCATTGCCAACTCCTGGATGCAGACCCCCGCGGGATTTAAGATAGTGGGGGAGGGGATTCACGCCAAAGCTGTTGTGACCGACTTTTGGCAGATGCTGTTCAACCCCTCGAGCATAGATCGCCTTCTGCACGTGACTCTAGGCTGTTGGCTAACGGGGATTTTTCTCATTTTGAGCGTCAGCGCCTATTATTATCTCAAAAATGTGCATCTGCAAGCCTCCGAATACATGATGAAAATAGGATTGATCGCCGCTGTCGTGGTGTTAATTCTTCAACTCATCTCCGCCGATATTTCCGCGCGCGGAGTTGCTTTCCACCAACCCTCTAAACTGGCCGCCATGGAAGGCTTGTATAAGACAGAGCCTAATGCTGCTCTTTCGCTGATTGGATGGGTAGATGAGAAGGAGCAGACGGTCAGAGGGATTAAAATTCCCGGAGTGCTGAGTTTCCTCATCTATCGCGATTTTTCCAAGCCCGTTGTGGGGTTTGATCAAATCCCTCCTGAAAACCGGCCACCTGTGCAGATTGTCTATCAGACCTATCACATTATGATCGCCATGTGGACCCTTATGGCCTTGGTCACTATCTTGGGTTTTATATTTTGGAAGCGCAAAAAACTGCAAAAGGCAAAGTGGGCACTGTGGGGGCTCATCATTTCCGTCATTTTTCCTCAAATTGCCAATCAAGCGGGGTGGATGACGGCCGAAATCGGGCGACAGCCTTGGATCGTCTACGGACTTTTGCGCACGGCGGAGGGCGCATCGCCTGTTGTCAACGCAACCCAAGTCGCGACATCTATTTTGATGTTTATTGTTATTTATGCACTTTTGTTTGTACTTTTTCTCTTTTTATTAGATAGAAAGATAAAGCATGGACCGGAATTGGTTTCCTTAAAACCTCAGCCGGAGCCTGTTTATCGGAACCCTTTTAAGTTATCGGAATGAGGAAATATGAGTGAATTAACCCTCGCGCTCTTGTGGTACTTTATCATCGGCGTATGCGTTGTCTTTTACGTCGTACTAGATGGCTTTGATCTGGGCGTGGGCATTTTGCATTTTTTTACGCGCAAGGACGAGGAAAGACGCGTTTTTCTCAATGCGATCGGCCCCGTATGGGATGGCAATGAAGTGTGGCTCGTCATCGTGGGAGGTGCCCTTTTTGCAGGATTCCCGGACGTCTATGCCACTTTGTTTTCCGGCTTTTACAATTTGTGCATGATCCTGCTTTCGGGATTGATCTTTCGCGCTGTCGCCATCGAATTTAGAAGCAAAAGGGAATCCTATGTCTGGCGATTTACATGGGATGCGATTTTCAGCATAGCCAGCCTCATCATCGCCTTCGGGATCGGCATCACGATGGGCAACTTGATCGAAGGCATTCCCTTGAATGAAAATAAGGATTTTGTCGGCTCTTTTTCTATTTTTTTTAGGCCTTATACGATTTTAATCGGCTTGTTTACCATTTCGCTTCTCATGATGCACGGCTCTATTTATTTGGCGATGAAAACGGAAAAGGCTTTGCAGCAGCGCATACGCAGATGGGCCAATAGGACAATCGCCCTCTTTATCGCGTTATACTTAATCACGACAATCGCCACCTGGATCATTATGCCCCATATGACGCAAAAGATCCGGGAGAATCCTTACTTGATGATCGTTGGCATTTTAACGCTGCTGTCCATTTTAAATGTCCCGCGCGAATTTAAGAAGAATCGCGATGGCAGGGCGTTTATCTCTTCCTCTATGGCGATTTTTTTTCTCTTTTGCCTTTTTGGCATGGGAATGTTTCCCAATCTCGTGCGCTCCAGCATCAATCCCGATCAATACAGCCTAACCTTTTATAATTCGGCGGCCTCGCCTTTGACGCTGCGCGTGTTATTGATCATCGTCCTCATCGGGATTCCCCTTGTTTTGGCCTATGGAACGATGGTATACCGCATTTTCCGCGGCAAAGTGAAAATCGAGCCTTCCAGTTATTAAAAGCCGACTACTGCTTTGTAGCAGACGATGAGATGATTGACCCCATTCATGGCGCGGTGGGGTTTTTCTTCACTGGGTAGCTTAAACGCGCTTGCAATCTTATCTTTGGAAAGACCTGTTTCCCAGGGGAGTTGACTCTCGCCGAGCCTGTTTCTGCGGATCGCCTCTACCCAATACATTGATGCGAGGTCGAGCCAGTGGTAGGGCCACAGAAATTTTTCCTGGGAATCGGGATCGATAAGCTGGGCAAAAAAGGCGCGGTCGAAGGAGGGGTTTTGACAGATAAAGACAGCTTTTCCCCGCATAATGGCATTGCGGGAAAAGCAGTCGATGATGCGTGTAGCGATCTCGTAGGCTTCTACGCCCTGTTCGATAATGTCTTGCCAAGAAAAGCCATTAATTTTTAAACTTGCCGGATCGCTTTTTTCCCAATCGCTTGGCGAAATAGCAATGACAGAGTGAAAGCCTTCCACCAAGTGGCCATTTGCCATATCGAGAATTTTAAAGGCGATCTCGATCATTTTATGCTTTAAAATGTTAAGACCGTTGGTCTCGGTATCTAAAAAAATTCCTAACACTATGTCACACAATTCAATCTAGCAGTATAGCGAATCGGACATAAAAATATAGGTCCACAATCCTAAAATAAGTAAAAATTATTTTACACTCTTAGGCTGCCGGGAAAAGTCGGATATGGTATAGTTCTCGGCTGTTGCCCTGCCAACTAAGAATATGCCGATATCATTGCAAAAATTTCGCGAAATCCTCTTTCACTTGCTCTATAGCGCCGACTTTGGCGGGAGCCAGGAGAGCGCCCCTTTGATCATGCAGCAGCTGGCTGTTTCCAAAAGCCATGTGCGCAATGCGCAGGAGCTTATGCAAAAAATCGTCGAAAAAAAAGAGGAGATGGACTCCCTCATTAGACAGCATTCCCAGGAATACGATTTCGAGCGCATTCCGCGCATCGAGCGCACTATTTTGCGCTTGGGGACGTATGAGATGCTCTTTTCCGCCACGGTCCCGCCCAAAGTGGCCATCGCAGAGGCGATACGCCTCTCGCGCAAATTCTCATCGCCCGAGTCAGCTACCTTTGTCAATGCCATCCTCGACGCCATTTATAAAACGCATTGAACGAATACACAGCATCTGGCATGTTCAAAAGTCCTCAGCTATCGAGTTAAAAATGTCCGAGCCTTGCCTTATTGAGCGCGATAAGCTCTTGTCTGCCTATTCCACTTTTAAGATCGGCGGACCGGCGCGCTTGTTTTGCGAAGTCGACACTGTGGACAAAATACAAGAGGTACTTGCCTACTGCCGGGCGCACGCGTTGCGCTATCTCATCATCGGCAAGGGTTCTAATTGCCTATTTGACGACAGAGGATACGACGGGCTTGTCATTTTGAATAAGATCGCCTTTTGCCAGTTGGATTATCCCGTTGTGTCTGTCGGCGCGGGATACAGCTTTTCGCTTTTGGGAGTGCAGACGGCGCGCAACGGGTGGTCCGGCCTAGAATTTGCTTCGGGTATCCCAGGTTCAGTGGGAGGAGCTATTTACATGAACGCGGGAGCTGGAGGGGCGGAGACAAAAGATATCTTAGCTGAGGTGAGTTTTATCGACGAGGCGGGATCGCTTCGCACGCTTACGCGCGAGCAGGTGGCATTTGCGAATCGCTTTTCCACCTTTCAACAAAAGCCCTGGGCTATTATTTCGGGTAAATTCCGCTTGCACCCTTTGCCTGAGGCGCGCAAGAAGCAGTTGGAAATCGTTGCTTACCGCACGCGCACGCAGCCCTACGGTGAAAAATCGGCTGGTTGCGTTTTTTGCAACCCTCCCGGGCATTCGTCGGGAGCGCTCATCCAAAAATGTGGCTTGAAAGGCAAGCGCGTGGGCGGGGCGGAAGTTTCCCCCGTGCATGCGAATTTTATCGTGAATGCGGAAAACGCCAAGGCGCAAGATGTCTTGCAGCTTGCGCATTTTGTGAAAAATGCCGTGCAAGAGCAAACCGGGATCTCACTGGAAATGGAGATCCGCTATATTCCTTACACATAAAAAATTATGTTTCGCGCAGACTTGCATTGCCATACCCTTTATAGTGATGGGACGTTCTCTCCGGAAGCGCTGATTGCCAAGGCCAAAGAGATCGGCCTCTCGGGAATCTCCATAACTGATCACGACTCTATCCAAGCCTATGGGGAAGTCCCGCGCATCGCCAAAGAAAAAGGGATTTTGCTGGGTAGCGGGGCCGAATTTTCTTGCGTTTACGAGGAGTTGAATATTCACGTTTTAGCGTATGATTTTGACATTAGCCATCCCCGCATTAAAGGCTTTTGCGAGAAGCATTTTCACAGGAGAAGGGAGAGGAATCGGGTCATCTTGGAAAAGCTAAAAAAATATAACAAGATTTTAGATGAAGAAGAGCTCAATAGCATGGGACATATGATCGGCAGGCCGCATATCGCCCAGTTGCTTCTAAAAAAAGGATATGTGGGTTCGATACAAGAGGCGTTCCAACTCTATATCGGGGATACAAGACCCTGTTATCATCGCGGCACGGGATTTTCTGTAGAAGAGACACTGGCACTTATCCACGAAGTAGGCGGAAAGGCCTTCATTGCCCATCCGCATCTGCTGCGCCGCTGGCCTAAGGTAAGAGCGCTTCTCGCTTTGCCATTTGACGGAATAGAGTGCCATTACGCTCAGCTGCCCAAAGATCAAGAAACAAGATGGATCAAACTAGCGCAAGAGAGAAAAATGCTCATCAGCGGCGGCTCCGATTTTCATGGGGATATCACCGAGCACAATCCCCTGGGAAGCTCTTGGGTCGATGAGGAAAATTTTTATAAAATCTTTCAGCATCTTCTATGAATTATAACGATTGTATTCAGCGTTTGTTTGCGGCTAGTTCTTCTATAAAAATGCACAAGGACCTGGGTGTAATCCAGCTTCTGGACAAAGCACTGGGATTTCCGTCACAACGTCTGCGGGCCATCCATATCGCAGGGAGTAACGGAAAAGGCTCTGTTGCCATTAAGATCGCTTGCGCTTTGGAAAAAGAAGGATACAAAGTAGGCCTCTACACCTCGCCTCATATTTTTACCTTCCGCGAGCGCATCGCGATAAATTCGCAGTGGATCTCTGAAGAGGAGGTTGCAGACGGCTTGGCGTCGATCTTTTCCTTGGAAAAGGCGCTTGGCATTCAAGCGAGTTTTTTCGAGCTGGCCACGGCTTTGGCCTTTGACTATTTTTGCAAGCAGAAAGTCGATGTGGCTGTGATCGAAACGGGGCTAGGAGGGAGATGGGATGCCACTAATATCCTTCTTCCCATGTGCTGTGCAATCACCTCCATTAGCCGCGAGCATGCCCATATTCTTGGAGATGATTTGGAAATCATAGCCGGGGAAAAAGCGGGAATCATCAAAGAAAACACGCCTGTCATTCTTGGCCCCATGGCGCGCTTTCCCTCGATTCACAACCGCGCGAAACTGTTAAATGCTCCTGTGCATCTTTCTCATAAGATTTCGCAATTTTTCGATGAAGAAAACAGCGCTATTGCGCAACTGGCGCTACAACACCTGCCCTTTTCCGTCTCAGCTCACGCCATCGAACAGGGGCTGGCCCTGCGACCACCGTGCCGTTTAGAAAGGAGCGGCGAGGTCATTTTCGACGTGGCCCACAATCCGGATGCGATTTTCCATCTCTTGCAAGCCTTACACATCTTTTTTCCAAAAAGACAGCTGCGCTTTGTGGCGGGCTTTTCAGCGGATAAGGACTACGAGCTGTGCTTGCAGCTCCTCGCCGATGTCGCTTCGCATATCCATCTTGTGCGCGCATCTACTTCGCGCGCAGCCTCGTTGGCATCGCTTGCAGCTGCGATGGAAAAGTGGAAAGCACCTCTTTACACCGCTCATGAAGAGGTGTTTGAAGCGGTGCAAGAGGCGCATACTTCTGCGCTAGAGAGAGGGGAGCTGCTCGTCATTACGGGCAGCTTTTACATCATGGCAGATGCAAAAGCTGCCCTGGGATTTCATCCGGTGCGCGATAGGTACGCGTTAAACGATATGATGTTATTGTGCGATGCTGTGCCTTCGATAGGCAACTGATTCAACTCGGAAAAGAAATTTTCGACATAAGCTTGTGTGGGATAGCCTTCTCCATTACCCACGATATCGTTTACTGTGGCAAAGAGGGCCTGTATGCTAGCCAATACAGTGTTCGTCGAAAAGGGTGTAGTGCCCAGTTGCGATACGTGTTCGAGAAATCTGTTTCGGTAGGCCTCGGGAAGCTGTTGGTAGAGAGCCTTGGCCCCTGAAATGTCATTTTTATGCAACAGTCCAGCGATTGCGTAGAGCTGGTCATATTCCTGAGGGTTGGCTTCACTCAAATCTTTGCGAGGAATAGTATTCACGGCAGGGGATGGCAAGCCTTTCAAATAATTTTGCGCCCATCGCATGATGTGCTGTGCCTCAGCAATAATTTGCCGTTCTTTCTTGTAGGGGCGGTGATGGTCATTGAAGGTAGTGATATGCTTTGCGAGCTTATCCACTGCCTTTGCGGTGACCTTACCGCCGCTAGTGAGGGAGCGTTCAATAGAGTGCGCCTCTGTTTGAATGTCTTGCACCGCTTGTTGTTCTTGAGCTGTGACCACTCGGTGAACTAAGGTAATCATCTTACCTTCCACCTCCGCGATAGCCCCCTTTTGCAAAGGATGGGAAGCGGATTGCCGTTTCATGTGGTCGATGACTTTAAAAGCGGTATCTAGTTTACGAGATAGTAAACTAAATTTTTTATTTGAATTAGAGGGTGTATCTAATTCATTCGCAATACTTTGCATGTTAGCATGCAGCCATTGCGATTGATCAATATAATTTATTTCGTTTATATTAACCATACTACGCCTTTTGTTTTATGTTTATTATTAATTGTTATTAATACGTAATACGACTTAACTATATTGTAAACTAACAACAATAATCTGTCAATTATCGCGCGTTTAAAATACGACGATTTCTCGCAAAAGAGCCATTGCTTAACAAGTTAAGAAGGCTATGTCCTTTTTATTTCTGACATAGCCAGAGAGAGGTATAAAGTAAATTATTTTTTAGAGTTTCCAGGTGTTTTGATACATAACTTTTAGATCCTGTAAGACTTGCCTAAAAGGTGTGAACTGGGGACTTCCTTGCATTAGGTTGACGCGGCCGAATTTATAATAATTTTTACACATTCCGGTCGCTATCTTTTCTCCATATTCTTTGAAGATATAGTTGCTTACGATATCTAAAGGAGCATGATCATATGTAGGGCGATCATCGGGATCCAGTGAAGCCATAAATTCCAACTGGCATAAAATCATGCGAAGCTGTTTTTCATCGCGCTCAAGGGCTGCCTTTTCAAGGATATTTAATAAATATTCCAAGCGCGCGCATTGCACGGCGCGCGTGCGCTCTCGCAGTGTTGAGGAAAAAGGCGTTACGTTGTAGAAGGCTTTGTAAGTATAATTGGGGTCTACTTGTTTGACGGGCTTCTTTCCTTGCATGCGAATGCGGTACAGATGTCCATAAACAGAAGACCCTATTTGTATTTCCCTTCCACGAGACACGAGAAAGGCTTGCCTCTCGCTTAAAGATTCCAACCGCTCTCGTGTTTTTACGCTATCCTCAATCTCTTGATAAATCTGCTTAAACGTTGTTAAAGCAAAGGGAGGGGTAGGAGATGATCCCATCGCACACCCATTTTCAACTGAAAGCAAGGGAATGAAGACTCGGATTGTCACGAAAACCACTTACTTGAGATTTCTTGTTTAATCGAAGCTATAATGTCTTGCATTTCCAATTTATTAGGCAAATCAGATTTATATTTTTCGAGAGTCTCGAGGTTTTTCAACGCGTCGGATTCATTTAATACCTTACCTGCGAATTCCAGGAGGGCGAGAGCATTTGCATAAGGTTGGTCAGTTTTAACGGCGAAAGAGAGCATTTCCAGAGCCACTTCAAAACGCATTCGATGAAGTGCTTGTTTGCGTTGATCAGGTGATGTTTTTTTTCCTTGCCAGCACGTGAAAGCGTAATCAGCATCGGATATTCCCATTGCTAACATGTGCATGAAAAAGCGATCGCTTATTGGCATTTCTCCATCTGCAAAGGGAATTTTTCTTTGCATTCGAGATATCAAATATAGTGCTTGTTGTAACTGGGATCTGTCAGTGGTTTCAGCCGCAAGAAGAATTGCATTCAGGTCTTGTATATCTTTCATTAAAAGATTGGAGTGCATGACAGGAGAATCCGCTAGCTCTTCAAGAGAACTGCTTAAATTTAAAGGATCTGGTAGAGACGATTGTCTCAATAATTCCGGAGTAGAAGAAGATGACGATAGTGGGGAAGAAGAGGGTTGCTTGCTATAGGCAATACTGCTTCGCATCACCAAAACCGTCGAAGAACAGAAGTAGCGTGGTTGCTGAGAATCGAATATTTTAGTAAGCGATGAGGCTGCATCTTTAAAGGAGGTGTACTGCTGAACGGGCTGCTCAATATTTAGCGGATTAAAAATTAAAAAGACTAAGTTTTGTTTATCCTTGCAAACGACAACGGCGCACGTGCGTTTGCCATCTGACAGGATGGCTCCTATTGCATATAATCCACTAGTGTTTCTAACTTGTTCAAGCTTGCCTAAACTACTTTGAAAATATATTTCGCTCTTCGTTGTCTCTACGAGATCACTTTGTCTTGTGAGGGAAGACAGCTTATCATATTGTTCGAGCATCTTTTCAATATTATCACCCATTTGGGATGCGGATGTTTTCTTAATTTGCTGTTCAGCAGACTTGGAAATAGCGCGTGTGTCGAATATTTTACATTTATGCAGGGCGCGATGAACAAATTCAAAGCAATTAGCAGTATCTGATAAATTATCTATGTGTATCCCTTTGCCAGGTGCAGATATAGGCAGCGAAGTACACTGCGTGAGAGAGCTAGATGAGGAAGACCTGACAGATGCAAGTGTAGACGTGGAAGCAAGCAGCCACGGGGAGCTAGAAGAAAAGGAGGACGGGCTAGAGAAGGAAGATTTGACGGGTGCAAATTGGGAAGTAACGCGTGACGAAGAGCTGGAAGAACTTGAAGATGTGTGGATAGGCTGGAGGGAAGAAAAGCGCGATAAAGGAGGACTCGATGATATGCTTGTGTCAAGTAGATTTAAACTGCTAAAGGAAGAAAATGTAGAGCGGGTAGCAAAATCGCTAGGTGCAGTTGGCAGAGGGTAAGAATATGGATCCAAATAGAGGGAAGATCCTTCATAGCTCGCTGGATTTAAAGGGGGTAAACGCTGATCTTCTACTATAGGCCTTACTGGTTCAGATTCTGGATCAAAGAGCGATTTAGTTTGCTGAAGGTTCTTCCATATGCTTAATGCTGTTCTAGCTTCCTCCATGTGTTTCTGGATCTCACCAGATTGTGTAGCGTTCTCCAGCTCAGAAAGCCGTTTTGCTATTGTTTCAATTTGTTGTTCAAATGAGTGTACCAAAGGATTTGTTAATTTCTCAGGGGATTCATTGATTGTGACGACCAAATTCAAAATGGAGTTGTAAAGAAATTCTGCTAGTCGAGTGTGTAATTTTGCTTTTGTTTTCTCTAACGCACTTTGCGCACTTAAGATTTCAGCATTCAAAGACTCAGAATTCTGTTGCAGCTTTTGTTTTGCGAGCCAATCGATCCTTTCTGCAAAGCCTTGCATTTGCAAGTCCCATTTTACTTTGGATAAGGAGACGTTTTGAGAAGGAGCCTGCTCAATTAGCATGCCTAAACGCTGTATTTCTGTAGCTAATGTTGTGCTTGACATATTTACCTTACTTAAGAAATTTATGAGGCGTCAATGCTAATGCAGAGGTGTGTTTAAAGGAAAGTCTAAAAATAAATTACAAATATATACTGTTTGATAACAGAAACGTTCGTCTCTTGAACCCAGTCCTTCCGGACTGGGCGCTTGTTAAAAAATAGGCTTCTATTTGTTCTGATTACGTATACCATTCGGATTGAAGGAATTTTCTCAGCGACTGTAAACCTTGCAAGAGGATTTGACGATTTTGTACATTTTCTGGGTTGGTAATCATAGCTATACTGTTTCTAATATTTTTAGATACTGTTTCTCCTAAGATCTTTGCTTGTTTTTCTATTCGTTCAATACTAGAAATATGAGGTTGCGAAGACGTGATTGCTGTTTCAAGCATTTCAGCTGCCAATTCTAAGCCTGCGCACGCAAGGCTGTTGGTTCGCTGCTCTTCAGAAGATCCTACATCATTTAAAGTTGTATCTTTAACAAATGCTTCGTCAGGTTTTTCTACACCCAACCTCATCATGTGATAAAATACTCGCCCTAATAACGATTCTTGTTTTGTTGCTGGAAACTGTAAGGAGCAGTTAATTGCTACTAACGAGTTATAGGCGTCTTGAAGATCCGCTTCAACAGTACTTTGAAATTTAGGTTGCAGTTCTGAAAGATCCGCATAGCCCGGATATAAACGCCAATGTCTATCCATAAGCGTTTCTTGTTGAGTGGAAGTTGTTGTGGAAGAAGTTCTTGTGGAAGTCGAAAGCGATGAGGATGAGCTGGAAGAAGAACTCGTTCTTAAAACGGAGACATCGCGCTGCTGAGGGAAAGGAATCCATGTAGGAAAGGGCTCATAGCTAGTGCTGCTAGGTAATCTTAAGCCGCTAAGAGCTGAAAGAAGCGTCAGAGGGTTTACAAATACCATAGAAAGCAAATTAAAATTAGTAGGCGGAACAAAATCTCCCGTTGAATACTCCTTTTCTGCTGAGAATTTTTCTTGCTCTTCTGTTTCTATTTGTGAAACATCTTCTTCGTCGAATTCTTCACCACCCATACTTGGAAACCGGCCAGATTGTACAGTTGTTCCGAACTCAAGCATTCTAAAAGAAGGACGAGCAGAAGCTCTCGTTGAATACTCCTTTTCTGCCGATTGTTTTTCTTGCTCTTCTTGTTCTATCCCTGAGAGGGCTTTATAGGGTTCTGCACCATCAACACTTGGTAGCAGATCATTCAGGCTCACTCCTGTCGTGGCTGTTTCTTCCTCTGTCTCTTCTTCTGTTTTCCCTGTCTCAGTCCGTTCAGTTTCTAATTCATCGTAGTTGTCTGAACTAGGGGAATTTATTCGAGGAGAAACAGCTGGGGATACGTTCATTTCTTCTGTAGGTTCACTCGCAGTAGAACCAGAGGAGCTGAAAGAAAAGTGCATTCCGCTTTCTTCTGTTTTCTCTGTAGATGAGTCTGCTTGAGGAGAAACAGGTGGGGATGCGCTCTCTTCTTTTGTAGATTCACTCGCAGTAGAACCGGAGGAGCTAGATGAAGAAGATATGCTGCTTGGTACTTTAATGGGAGAGAGTGCACGAGAAGAAACGTTTAGGGGTGCGCTTCTAGTTTGTTTGGAACTGCTCGCAGTAGAACCGGAGGAGCTGGAAGAAGAAGCTGTGCTGCTTTCTCCTGTTCTCTTTGTAGGAGTGGATGCTCGAGGAGAAACAGGTGGGGATACGCTTTCCTCTTCTTCATTATTGGTAGAGGCTGGGGAAGATGGTTGTGATGTAGTACGTTGAGGAGTGGTGGTGGGTGAGCCCGGCTGGTTTTTTGGACTTGCAGGAGGGAAATTAATTTTTTCCTTAAAGGCTGTATCTACTGAAAGGGCTGTAGTTTGAACCGTGCTAGGTGTTGGGGGAAGAGGATTAGATGAAACTGTTGTAGCAGGGATTATGGGTGTTGGTAGAGAGAGTGGAAGTGTTGGAGATGATTTTGATGTTGGTATTGATGATGATGACGACATATTGACCTCGTGTTAAAGAGTTGGTGGAAAAATTTTGAGTTGTCAATGCTAAAATAAGAGGTGATTAAAGGAAACAAATTTTTAAGTTTTTATGAAGAAAATGTTTTCGTCGCTTTACCCTTTTCTGTCTTTGCCTTAAAAATGACTCAAAAAGCAGGCTATCCAAATTCAGAGAACGTCTCTAAGCTGACTTTATTTTTTGCGAATGGTATTAACCCAACTTGCCCCCTATCTTGCCTGAGAGCTGAGCGAAACGTATGAGATACAAGATTCTCGACGAAGCCAAAGGTAGTTCACCTTGGAGAGGAGAGAAGCGCAGTAGATCGTGTGTTGCAACCAGCTTCTCAGGCAATAAGCTTTAAAGTAACAAATGCAAAGAGTAAGCCTAAATAAATGAAAACATCTTTAATTCAAATCCTCTTCTTGTGACTGCGTGGTTGTGGAACTTAAGAGTTTATTATGGGGTTGGTTTTTTGTCGCCCTTACTCCCTTATCCGCGAGCTGCGACAGGCAATTTGCTGCGCTTCGTTCGTTGCCAAGGTGAACTACCTTGGCTTCCTCACGAATCTTGCATCTTATAGTAATTTAAAACAATATTGAGAAAATCTCCCGCGTCGGCTTTGCAGAAAATTTTTCGTCTTCGCTCGCGCCTTGTACTCGTACAATGGTCGCTCGCTCCAGACAAAAAATTTTCGCAGCCTCCTTGCATATTTTTC
>DASXPV010000064.1:0-4826 GCA_036493355.1 Rhabdochlamydiaceae bacterium | reverse complement strand
AGGTGGAACGAGCGATTGCATGGATGCAAAGAAAGTTCCGAAGACTTGTTGTCAGATGGGAACGAAAAACTAAATTTTGGGAAGGATTTCTGATGTTCGGGATCATTAGATTTTGGATCGGAAGATTATCGGGATAGGTTCGTCATGTTAACTAGGAAAACCAGTAAAATAAATATAAACTTATTCAGTTTTATTTGGCCATTTATACAAAAGCAGAAATGGATGTTTGCTGCCATTTCGATGCTTTCATTTATGTGGCTGATTGAAACTCTATACTGGCCGTTCTTTCTTAAAGAAATTGTCGATATTTTGACAGCCTATGACAGAAACCGCTTTTCTGCTTGGCCTTCATTAAAGCCCCTGTTGATCTGGGGTGCAAGTGCTTGGATTGTCATGGACGGAGGATTCAGACTGAGGGACTATTTGCAAGCCAGAACTATTCCAAAATTGGAAGCAGATATCCGAATGAGCATGTTTGATCATGTGCAAAGACATTCTCCAAAGTATTTCAATGAGCACTTTTCAGGAAGCCTGGCGAATAAAATCGGAGACATGGCGGCTTCAGTCACCATTATTTTTCGTAATGTTGTGGTGTATTTTATTCCTGCTGTTGTCATTTGCATTGCGACAGTACTGATTTTTGCGCAGGTGAATGCTTTGTTTGCAATGATTGTTGCTATTTGGATTGCAATCCATTTCACACTGTGTTGGATATTTACCTTGAAATGCTCAAAGTATTCTCATCTTCATGGGGAAGCCAGAAGCTCGCTTGTCGGCAAAATAGTCGATAGCCTCACCAACAATTTTGTTGTGAATCTTTTTTTTCGCTTCCGTTTTGAGAAAAATGAAATAGTTGGTTTTCAAAAAGAAGAGCAAATAGCGAATCAACGGTCGCAAATTTATTCTGTAAAGATGTTCACTTCTCTGTGTATTGCGCTTGCAGCCGAATTTTTCACTCTAACAGGGTTCATGATTTTTTATTGGATGACGGGGAAAATTTCTACAGGCGAAGTTGTTCAACTTTTTTATACAGTGTGGAATGTAAGCCTTGTGATGCTCCGTATTGGAGATATGGCTCCTCAATTTTTCCAAGCTTTCGGCATTGCTCAACAAGCTTTATCTGTTATGCGGGATCCTCAAGACTTAGGAGATCGTCCAAACGCCAAAGAACTTCAAATTTCAAACGGTGAAATCGTTTTTGACAATGTAGATTTTCGCTATGGAGAGAAGAAATTATTCCGAAACAAGCACGTCCGAATTCGAGGCAAAGAGAAGGTGGGACTTGTTGGTTTTACTGGAACTGGAAAATCCACTTTTATCAATCTGATTCTGAGACTTTTCCCTTTGCATGGCGGCAAGATTTTAATTGACGAGCAGGAAATCGCTGCTGTTTCTTTAGAATCATTACGCCGTCAAATTGCATTGATTCCCCAGGATCCTATACTTTTCCATAGAACATTGCGGGAAAACATATCCTACGGAAAACCCGAAGCATCTGAAGAAGAAATTATTCAAATAGCCAAACAGGCTCACTGTGATGAATTCATTCGCAATCTTCCTAAAGGATATGAGGCCAAAGTTGGGGAAAGAGGGACGAAGCTATCTGGAGGCGAAAAACAGAGGATAGCCATTGCAAGAGCTATGCTGGCGGATGCTCCTATTCTTATTTTGGACGAAGCAACCTCTTCTTTAGATTCCGTGACCGAACGTTATATTCAAGACAGCTTAGAAAAACTTATGCAGAACCGCACAACGATTGTGATTGCTCACCGCTTATCAACTCTTTCACGCATGGATAGGATATTAGTATTCGATAAGGGAGCGATTGTAGAGGAAGGGACTCATGATTTTCTGCTAAGCAATGATGGATTATACGCCAGAATGTGGAAGATGCAAATTGGCGGTTTTTTGCCTGATCAGTCGAATACCTAAGCTGTCTTTTTTGATTTAAAAGGAGTAAATAATGATAGAGATAAATGAAAGCCAAATCCTACTTTATCAAACTGAAGATGGCAAACAACGCATTGAAGTTCATCTCCAGAATGAGACTGTGTGGCTCAGTCAAAAATTGATGGCAGAGCTTTTTCAGACCACCCCCCAAAACATCAATATGCACCTAAAAAATATCTTTTCAGAGGGGGAAGTCGCTGCTGATTCAGTTAGTAAGGAATCCTTAATAACTGCTTCTGATGGCAAGAAATACCAAACGCAACTCTATGGATTAGAAGCGATTATAGCTGTGGGCTACAGGGTAAGTTCTCATCGAGGTACTCAATTTAGACAATGGGCCACTCAGCAACTCAAAGAATACATCGTCAAGGGTTTCATACTAGATGATGAACGATTGAGCAAACCTGGGAAAATTGATTATTTTGATGAGCTGCTAGAGCGTATCCGGACCATACGATCATCTGAAAAACGCTTTTATCAAAAAATCAGGGATATTTACACTCTGAGCGTTGATTATTCCTCGGATCATCCGATGACCCAGGAATTTTTCAAAACTGTTCAAAATAAACTTCTTTATGCAGTAACTGGATTGACAGCTGCAGAAATCATTCATAAAAGAGTAAATGCTAGTAAACCAAACATGGGACTCATGACATGGGACGGGGCTCGTAGAGGAAAAAAATTGATTAAGCAGGATGTTGAGATCGCTAAAAACTATCTCCAGCATGAAGAAATCAAAGATTTAGAATTACTTGTAAGTCAGTATTTGGATTTCGCAGAAAGACAAGCACGTCAGCGTAGAGCGATGTATATGGCTGATTGGAAAACAAAATTAGATGCCTTTCTTCAGCTTAACGAAGCCCAAATCTTAACCCATGCTGGAAAAATCTCTGCTGAAATGGCTAAAGAGCTAGCCCTATCAGAATATGGGAAGTTTGAGGAGTTACGAAAGAAAGAAATTGTCCTGCAAAGCGAAGAAGAGCTAAGCGAAGCCCTTCGTAATCTTTTAGACAGCAGAGAATCTGCCAAATCTTCAGAAGAGTAAGTCTTTTTTATGAATTGGTGTCCCGACCAAGCCAATTGTGCAAGCAGTGCCTGCATAAATAGCCCTGCTCTGATAACCAATGATTTTTCCGCATTTTTTACGCAACTGACCGGAAAACAAGCGGATATTTCAGAATCGACTCGAATAAAATCTTAAATCATTTGAGAGGAAAACCGTGTTCTGGTTTAATCGTTGTTGTTCAGAGTTTTATGCCGAATGGGACTGAAAATCCTTGTGTCGCTGGTTCGATTCCAGTTCTGGCCAAATTTTTTCCAAAAAATTTTGCCAGAAAAGAAGCCAACTGCTTGGCTTCTGTCTGAGAATCGAAGTGAGCGCCATATAGGCGCGCGAACCGGCTTTCGAGACGAGGCACGCAGTGCTCGCCAGAAAGGATTCCAGGTTTCCTTTCAAATTTTCGCAGAAAAATTTGTACCGATCTTGAAAGCATTTTTGAAGACTTCAAAGTTTCCCTGTCCGGTGTCTTTAATAGCAAAGGTGATAATTTTAAAGGTGTTTTGAAATTCGGGTTCTCCTAATACTTCTTTATAGAATGTGGAGATTTTGATTGGATCGTTTCGAAAAGCGCCGCAGCCAAAAGCACTTAAAACTAGCGAATCATTACCGTTTTTTTTAGCCGTTTGCAACATGGCCCGTATTTTTGCTTTTGTTCCTTTTTCATAATCTTTTTCTAGGCTAGGCTTATCGTAGCCAGATAAATTATTTTCTAGATCAGGCTTATGAGCGTAATTACAATCATAGGCTGCTAATGCAAATACATCCGCTTGAATGGGGTGTGTGAGAAAATCATAATTTTCATCGCGGAAAAAAGTAACACTTTTAATCAGGATTCCGCCATGTTCTGGGATTGGATAATAATTATCCGCATAGGCAGTTTTTAGCCCTGTATATAAATTAGATTGTCTGCAAAGGGTTTCCTCTTGTGCATTCGATCCTTCTAAAACACTTCCCCCCGGCCTAGATCTGTTTGCCATATCCAAAATTAATGGGGAAAGGCCCTGTTCTACGAGGGTTTTTGTCATTTGAAACGTGGTGGTATTTGCAACAAGAATAGGGAGGTAATCATGAGAGTTAAATGATAAATTGTTAGTGGAAGATGCATTGTTTGTATAAAGGGATATTTCAAGAGAGGGAAGTTGGTGCTCCTCGATATACTTGAGAGTAGCAGAAAATATCTGGATATTTGAGATTTTTTCAGATTTAAGTGTAATTGACGAAGCCGGTTTCCTAGATATTTTATTTTCAGATACTTTATCTGATCCTGCATAAGCGTTTAAAAATGTTTGAAAAAAGCCGATAAATAGCATTAAATTGAGAAATAATTGGAAGATCAATTTCATAGTCTCTCTAGAACGCCTTTTAATGTCGTGATTTTGCAATTAGTTGTCTCACCTGAGGAATTGCTCTGGGTGTTTTAAGCCACTCGACAACATCTGATGGAACGTCAATGCGTTTCTTTGGCTCTTTTTTAGTTCTTTTCGGTCTTCCAGCTCCTTCGCGCTTACCCCCGTGTCCTTTGGTTGCTTTTTCGATATGAGGGGCTAGATTGTCATTGAGGCGCTCTTTAATAAAATCGCGAAGATATAAGGGGTAATTTTTGATCACTTCTTCAGCTGAGTCGCCCGCGTACTCTACATTCGGATAATTTTTATGGCTAAATATCCAAGCATTAGACAGTGTCGTCACAAGATCTCCGCCCATATAGCAATACACCTGATGTGGACTGCAGCCAAGAATGAGGCTGCATTCTTTGCATAACGTGTCGCTATTCCTCTCCAGCGCTTCAAATGTAAAAATGCATTTTCCACCAAAT
>DASXPV010000063.1:0-1533 GCA_036493355.1 Rhabdochlamydiaceae bacterium | reverse complement strand
CATTGAAAATCAATTCCGAAATCGTTTCTGCGTTACTTTGTAAATCCCACGTGCTACTTAAAATGGTAACTGTAGAAGTATTGGAGATTTGATCAGCAGCCCCCAAAAGTAAACTACCCCCATTAATAAGCACATCTCCAGAAATGGCGTTGATTCCTGCTGTTTTATTCAAAAGTAAAGTGCCTAACGAGACAGTGGTTAAGCCTGTATAAGTATTTGGAGAAGTGCCTAAGAATCGTAATCGCCCTGCTCCTATTTTCGTTATCCCTCCGTTACTAATAAAGCCATTCACACTCATGTCAGTAGGGTTAGTCCCATCGGCAATATCAAAAGTTGTTATATTAGTTCCAAGATCGATAGAGTCGAGAATGAATGCTGTCCCATTAAGAGCAGGGTTGAATACAATCGCACCTCCACCCGTCAAAGCTATGGGTCCAGATATAACTCTATTTGTCATGGAAAGAGCAGTGCCTGCACTCGCTAAGGTCAGCGTAGCTCCGCCTTGTGTCAGCGGTCCTCCTGTGTTAAAATTCAATGTCCCAATTGTCTCCGCAAAACCTTGTAAATCCCACGTACCACCCAAAATAGTCACTGTAGAAGTATTGGCGATTTGATCGGCAGCCCCCAAAAGTAAACCCCCTCCAATTTGCACATCTCCAGCAATGGCGTTGATTCCTGCTGTTTTATTCAAAAGTAAATTGCCTGCTGAGATAGTCGTTAATCCCGTATAAGTATTGGAAGAAGTACCTGAGAATTCCAATAGCCCTGCTCCCGCTTTTGTAATCCCCCCTCCGCCTTGTATGGTTCCCAGGATTGTAGTTGTCGGAGTGCTTGTAGTAATGCTCAACGTATCATTTAAGGTGATAGGAGCAGTAATGGAATGCGTGGCACTCCCATTTACGGTAGTTACACTTAGAACCGCAGAACCGGCACTGACATCGAAAATTAACGTATTACCAGCAAGCCCGGATTGAATGGTATAAGCTTGTCCAGAATCAATATTAAGAGTTCCTATAGTAATATTTTGAGCTCCCGTTCCAAGAGAAATAGTGCGTGGAGCTGTAATTACGTTGAGAAAATTTGCAGTATCGTCAATAGCGTTGGGAAAGGTAGCCGGAGTCCAATTACCATTTACATTCCAATCTCCTGCAGCATCTAGATTCCATGTAGCGGTTGTTCCAAACAAGCTCGAAGATGAAATCAGACATAAAAGATAAAGATAAGCAGAAAATTTTTCCACAAGAGGGTGGCCAGAAAGTCGCTCCGGTCTCTTTGTAATTTCCAATTCAATTTTTGCACTGCTATGCATCTCTTGCGCCATTTCTCCTCCCGTTACGAACGCTTCAGGATTAGTCTCTCGGTGTCAACTTTATTTTGTATCATATAAATTATTTACTCATGTTACGCAACCGCTAACGCGGTTGCATAACATAAGAGATAAAAAATCTTGAAAAAGGCACTTCCAGAACATAAGCTATTCTCTCTCTTAGGAGAATATTTATGACCAAAGATTTACTCGACATTTATAGCGAC
>DASXPV010000062.1:0-94855 GCA_036493355.1 Rhabdochlamydiaceae bacterium | reverse complement strand
TGAGCATAATCAGCTTGAGCAACTTGTTCCAGAGATAGGTAACCTTGGCGCATTATGGGTGTTGAACCTTGAGCATAATCAGCTTGAGCAACTTGTTCCAGAGATAGGCAACCTTGGCGCATTACGGGTGTTGTACCTTGGGTATAATCAGCTTGAGCAACTTGTTCCAGAGATAGGCAACCTTGGCGCATTACGAGAGTTGTACCTTGGGTATAATCAGCTTGAGCAACTCCCCCTGGAGATAGGCAACCTTGGCACATTACAAGAGTTGTACCTTAGTCATAATCAGCTTGAGCAACTCCCCCCGGAGATAGGCAACCTTGGCGCATTACAAGAGTTGTACCTTGGGTATAATCAGCTTGAGCAACTTGTTCCAGAGATAGGCAACCTTGGCGCATTACGATTTTTGGACCTTGATCATAATCAGCTCGAGCAACTCCCCCCGGAGATAGGCAACCTTGGCGCATTACAACGGTTGCACCTTGGGTATAATCAGCTCGAGCAACTCCCCCAGGAGATAGGCAACCTTGGCGCATTACAAGAGTTGTACCTTGGGTATAATCAGCTTGAGCAACTCCCCCAGGAGATAGGCAACCTTGGCGCATTACAACGGTTGTACCTTGAGTATAATCAGCTTCAGCACTATCCCTTAGCAATAGGCAACCTTGACGCATTAGAAAAATGTGACCTGAACAATAATCCGTTCCAGCAATCTGATGAAGAATTTTTTGATGAGTCTGGCGTGAACTTTGTAGTTAATCCCTGGCAATAAGTAGATCAGGGCAATTTAATAAAAAATTTTGATAGAAAATCTGCTAACAGGACATAGTAAATTCCTCAAATTTGAGGAGGATCCTATCTTTAAGAGAAATGGTTTTCCTCCTTACTGGGTGAGGCCGTCTCAGCCCCTTCTCATGGGGCCCTCTGGTGGTTTTTAGAGAAAACATTGCCTGGCGCTCTCAAAAGCTGTTTTCACAAATGGTTTGGTAAAATTCCTGATTCATTACGCGACTTAAGTTGATCCTGTAATTCAGGGCGAATGTACCCCTTGTCTCCCAGTAGAAACCCCCTAATTTTCTCAACCAGTTCAGGACATGCATCCCTTTCATCAACATTTGCTTTTGTAAATGTGGCCCCGCTTGAGGTTTTCCTATATCGAGCAACCCAAAGTATGCTGTAAGGGCCGGCATGCCCAGCACGCTTAAGGCTTGCGTAACAGACACCGTATCAGTGGAGATTTTTCTCAAAGCCGCACCCAGTAAGACAGAATACTCCGCCCAGTGCAAATGACCGCACACGATATCTCCTATCTGAAAGCCCGGATGTTGCGATTGCACGACGCGCCCAACGCCATCTCCGCAAAGCGGCTGATCGAGGGGAAAAGGCGGATGCGAAGAGGGTCGCCCTCCCATGCGTCCGCGCATATACGGATCAAAGGACATGTACTTGCAGCTGAAAATCTTCGAGCCGCGGCAAGCCCTTAGGCCGCGCTGCGAGATAGATCTGCCGATTTTTAATCTCACATGCCATTAGATTCAAAACCGCGTTTTAATTCCTGGTACCAGTTTTCCTTAATTCCCAAACTGGCAAAAAGGGCGCGGCGATCCTCATCCGAGACTGCTTTGGGTTGAATAGCCGCAATAGCGCGCACCAACTGCGATGGAGTCGTCGCAATAGAACAGAGATGGCCTTTGACCAATACATCTTCGTAGACTTTGTGCCCGACTTGCACGAGGGAAATCCCCGCCAAGGCAAACAATGGTCCCATGCTCGTTTGGTAATAGAGCGCACCTTCTGCAAGGACTTGCATCTCCTCCGAAGAGCCCTCTGAGATAATCATCTTGGGCGCGCGGGCTTTTTTCCCGTGCTTGCTCATCCACGCTTCCCAGTGCCGGCGATCGAGATTTTTGCTTTTCGCACCAGGGTGCTGCTGCAGCACGAGGATAAAGCGGGACAGATCCGCTTCCTGCATCCCTTCGGAGAGAAAATCCAAAAAAGCGGGAAACGCCTTGCCGTAGTACTCTTCGTTATTGCCCCCAAAATAGACGAGCACTTTTTGGCCCTTGTCCTCTATTCCCTGCTGCGACAAAAATTGTGTGCGCATCTGTTTTTGGCCAGCGCTTCGCCTACTGGCAACTCTCTCCGCTTGCGCAATCGGGTAATACCCCACTCCTACGCGCCGGATGCTGGATAAGGCTATCTCTTCTCCGATCTCTTTAAATACCGCCGCTTTTTCCAAATTAGCATTGGCAAATAGCACTTTTTGCGTTTCCGCCAGCACCCCTGCGGCTACGCGCGAATACCCTCCCGGGACAAAAGGTTCAGGATTATCGTAGTAAGCGATGCGTAGCACTTGAGGCGATTGTACCGCAAGAGACTTGTGCAGCTGAATGTCAAACGGGTGTCCCATATCCGTAAGAACGACAGAGGCGGGTGAACATTTTTTAGCCAGACGCGCGGCAAGCTCGACTTCCGCTTCCTGCGAGAGATCATCCGCGTTAAAGGCCATCTCCACGGGGATCTGACGCTCTTGAAATTTTTTAAGCGCGGGACCTGAGGCATAGACTTGAACCTGATAGCCCTCTTCCGTCAACTTTTCGGCAAAAGTCACAAAGTGATCGGCAGGGCCGGCATGACATGCGATTAAACAAATAATTTTAGACACTAAAAACACGAGGAAAAAAACCCATTTTTAAGCGGTACTATTTTATTTTTCAAACCAGTCAGCGATCCACTCCATGCGCTTCTTTAGGCAGTAATCTCCATCGGAAACTTCCCAATATTCTACGCAATTGCCATTTTCTTGTAATTTTTTAAACATGGTACGGCCTTCTTCTGGGGCCGCTCGTGTATCTCTGGTCCTTTGGATGATCAGAAAGGGAAGATCTTTTTTAATGAGAGGCACAGCATTGAGGGGATTGCGCCTTTGGATCCACTGCTCTTCGTTAACTCCTGGGATCAATCCAAAATCTCTAACAAACATGTGCCGCACATCTTCGCGATGCCGCATCCAAGCCGGCATATCCAAGACTCCTGACAAGGATGCTGCTCTACTGACATAGTTTTGCAAAAAAGAGGAGCGGCCTAAAGCTAAAAACATCTCCATAGCCCCTCGGCCCACGCCAAGCATCGAAACAGAAGAGGGAGCAAGCTGCAATGCGAGTTTTTGCTCAAGCTGAGGCAGGTAGCGAATCAAATTTTCTACATCATTCACCTCGTCCCCGCCAAACTCATCTGCGCCTTCGGACACTCCGCCGCGGTATGCGGTCGCAAGAACTGTATAGTTTCTAACGCAGCTAAAATCATTTGCGGGATTCGCTAGACCAAATATGCGATTGCCTCCCCTTAAGAGGATCAATAAGGGATTTGTCAAGGGCTCCGGAACAAGACTCACATATCCCTTTACCCAAAAACCATCGCTGGGGTAGCGGAAGAGAAAAAAACGCCTTTGCGTGCGCATAATGCACTCTTTGAGAAGATCGCTTGTTTCCCGACTGGCTAGTATGTCGTCGGTAATTTCACGCAGATCCTCTTCATCGGCCATCACATAAAATCGCTCAGCAATTTTAATGCTGCGCTCTAAAATTAGCTTGGACTCTTCTTTAAGAACTTCTTGTTGGGTAGGCACTTGTGCCCGCAACGGCTGCATAGTGAGCAGCCACAAGGAAAAAACAAAATATAAATGAACTATCCTCATACTCTTTCCTCGCATTAATACAGGGCCTTTCCGCCAGGAGAAAAGCCCGAATGTGGGGTGATAATAGTCTTAATTCATGTTCCCAGACAACATTAAAACGCTTGCCGTTATTGCCGAAGCAATAATGGCATAAAGTGTAATCAAAAAACGAAAATTAATCCCTTTGCATAACTGTAGAATCTCGAAGAAGCTGCTTGGTTCTGACAGCGCGCTGCGAAGGGATGACCGTTGCCTCTTGTATGTTGTACGCGAAGATAAATACTCTCTCATCTTTTTCAATCCATCCTACAAACCATCCCACTTCGCGCTCAAGGATTTTAGCTCCGCATAATCCCCCTCGTCCAAATAACTTCCATCCTCCTTCTAATTCTTCAAGAAAGAGCAGGCGTTTGGTCATTTCTGAAGCATATTCTGAGACTAAGAGCTGCTTTCCCAGGAATTTTTGCAAAAAAAAGATCTGCTCTCTGGGCGATATCTTTAAAGAAGAACTCAACCACGCGCGTGAAATTCCATCCATTTTGCCCGGATTTCCCGACAGATCGCGATTACCGTAATCCCACACGTCCAAATAGGATTGCATGACATCCAAGCCCATCCGCGCCGCCAGCACTTGCGAATACCAGACACAGGAATTCTCGATCCAACTGCGAGGATTTTGAGCGGCCATCCAGCTATCCCTATAGTTCAAATAGCCTTCCACGTAGGGCCATTCGGGATGCCTTTCGTCTTGCAAAATCCCCCTGTCAAAACCCATCAGACACAGCGGAATTTTGAAGGTGGAACACGGCGTCATGCGCACATCGAGGGAATCGCCGCTCTGTTGAACGACTTCCCCCGTGCGAAAATCCAGCAAGAGGAAATTCTCCTCCGCCCACAAAAAAACAAATGGCAATACAAGCAATAAAGCAATGCGATACAACATGAAACGTCTCTTAGAGATTATTATTTTGATACTGTTCTTTTGTGATGCGGTATAAGACATGCAAGCTCAAGCGGTGTTCGATAGAGACTTTGGGATTGTGAAAATCTCCCTTGAGGTCGCGCTTCATGCCGATCTTTTCCATCACGCTAATGGATCTTTTATTGGCCGGAACGGTAAAGGACACAATTTCTTGAAGCCCATATTTTTCAAAGCCCGCTTTTAAAACCGCCCGCGCCCCTTCTGTCGCTAGTCCTTGTCCCCAGACTTGCGAGGCCAGCCGCCATCCAATCTCCACACAAGGGGTAAAATGCGCTTCAAAATCGGGCACAGCGAGTCCAATGAATCCGATGCATTCCGATGTCGCTTTCGACTCAGCGCAAAACAGTCCAAAGCCATATTTTTGGAAATGCCTTTGGATTTTTTCGATCATCGCAGCCGTTTCCCCTTCCGTCATGCATTTCCATAAAAATTCCATGACAATGGGATCGCTATTAATGGCTGCAAAAGGAGCTAGATCTTCCTCCTTCCACTGCCTTAAAATCAAACGATCTGTTTCAATGATTGACATAGAGACTTGCTTAAATTGTGAAATATTATACAACAAACGGCGCATTTTGAAACAACACAATCCGCTCCGACCTTTTCAGCGCGAAGAGCAAACGCTTGAATGTTGATTATAATAATATTCTAGGCGCGTCGCGAGATCTCCGGTATGCAATTCGAAAAGATGGTTGTCGTAATCATAAAAGTAAATCGACTTTCCCTCTCGCACATCCCGAGGGCGGCCAGACACCCTTTCCAACTCCAAAGCGCTTATCCTGGCTTCCCATAAGGGCAAATCCTCCTCTTCCACGCGAAAGGCGATGTGATTATAAGAACGCTCTGTGGAAGGACCTTCCATTAACGCAATCCACAGTTCCCCGATGAGAAAGAACTTTTCCCGAGAAAGCGAGAAATTTTTCTCCTGGCTCGAGTACACTTCAACAGCCTCAAACAGACCACACAATAGGCGCGCCGTCTTGTTCAAATCGCTACAGATTAAGGTAATGTGGCTGATGCCTTTTACTTTTCCCATCGCCCTCTCCAGATTTAATCGTTTATATAATGCATATCTGCAGGAGTAAACGCGGGAAAGCTAAAGCAAAGAACGCGAACCGGGTGCGTTGCACTTGCTGAATTGAGCTGATGGACGGCTCCGGGAGGGATCGCAATAGTCTCTCCGATAGATAAAATCTGACGCGCGCCATCAACTTCGCTATCCAGCCTTCCATTGACAACGATAAAAAGTTCTCTTTCAGCTCGATGAAAATGCTTGTGGCATTTGTGAATTTCCACAAGACAGGCGCTCCATTTCATCTCTGTGGCATCGCCCGTAACCAGATCATATACCCTATAGCCATCCTTCTCCGTCCCGAGGCCAAAGTACTTTGCGTCTAGAGAGGGGAAAAATTCTTGATCGTGCGGTGTCCACTCATCTACTGCAGCGGGCTCATCCTCAAATACGTCTTCGGGAAAGATAAAGCCGGGAAAGTCGAGCGCAAAAAAACTGACGGCGCCTTCGGGAATCAAGGAGTGGGCGATTCCGGGATTGATACAAATGCATTCTCCTTCTTGTAAAATAGTCTCCTTTCCACTACTTTCGATTACCTTTAGCCTTCCCTGCACCGGAAACATGATCTGGCGCTGCACTTTGTGATAGTGCCTGGATATCGGCTCCGATACCTCAAACAATTCCAGCTTCCACTTTTGCTGCGCCGCAGGAGGCACTAGAGAATGAATTGTTAAATGTTCATTCACTTGGATAGTGTCTGCGTTTACAGGAGATCCAGTCATGGATAAGCCTCCAAAGAACATAGGTAAAAAAAATCGGACGCGTTTGCCGCATTTCACCGAAGACATCCGATTAAAAATTTATTACATAGGTATACTATCAGCCTGTATTTTCTCGACATCTATTAAAGCAATGGACAACAAAACTGCTAAACTCACGCTCTTATCCGGAGGGCACAGTTCTGTCAATGTGCTCATCGAATTGCCGGACGCGCGCTATGTGCTGCGCCATCGGGAAAAAGCATCTAAGGAATGGTTCCAGCGCGAGCTATTTGCAATGCAAGAAGCGGCAAAACTGGGGATCGGACCTATCATTTTTCACTCTCTTCCCAATGATAGGCTGATTTTAATGGAATATGTGAGTCCCAATGATTGGTCGATTCAGCAAGCTCATCGCGAAGAGAATTGCATGCGCGTCGCTGTAGCTCTGCGCAAAGTGCATAGCATGGATAAAAATCCCTTCCTCGGCCCATCCAGAAATGAGATTATGGAGGACTTTTATAGCGAGCTTTTGCCTGTCTCAGAAATTCAAGAAAACACTGCGCTGGCCATTGCCATCATCCGCAGAGGAAATCGAGAATTGGCAGGCATTTCCTCTTCCCGATCTGTGAATACACATAACGATTTAAACCCGGGCAATATTCTTTTAAAAAACGACAACATTCTCTTTATTGATTGGGAAGGAACTAACTATGAAGACCCGTTTTACGATCTCTGCTATTTCGCCATTTTTCACAACTATACTCAAGAGCTGGAACACTTGCTAATCTGCAGTTATTTGGGAAGAGAAGCCTCTGTGGAAGAGCTTGTGCGCTATGCCATTGCTAAACGCACCACTTTTGCAAGGATAGCGCTCTCCTGCTACATAATCGCTGCACGCTCCAAGACAGATCCTTGGGAACCATCCGCTTCTCTGGAGGACTTGGAAACCTATGTTGCTATGCTTGCGGAAGGGCGTTATGAAGGATTATCCTCTTCCGAATTTTTCTATCGCTTTGCCAGAGCTGCTTTACTGCGCCTTCTCATTTAACTCGACAAATGTTGTCCAGCGATACGAGGGAGAATCATTATAAAATATCTCCATCTCTTTTCTCAGGGAAATATCGACATCATCTAATGTTTTCCATAAAGCAGGTAAACGAGTAAGGGTTCTTTTATCGGTGAATGTGGCTGTAGTACCGACGATTTGCGGCATGATAAAGTAGTTTTTGATCAACGGTTTTAATCTATTTGCCTTATCGCTGTGGATAGGCATCTCAAAAATGTCCCTTAACGTAAGATGTCGATTACCGGCATCGTCATATCCGGGAGGATAGTTGTCATCGAAAATAAGGAATTTTATCCCTTTAGAATATGCTTGCAAGACTCTCGTATAAGCATTTTGATGATCATCAAAAAAAGCGACAATGGGCCCTTCTATTTTTTGCCGTAGCCGCACCCGTGAAAAATCTCTAGTTGTGTAACTTGCTTTACTTGAAACATATACCCTATTGCTTAAATCAGGGTCGATGGCGATAACTGAAGCGTGAGGAGCTGCTTGCTCGATCATCCAGGTACTCTGCCCTCTCCACACTCCGCTTTCTATAACTAATGCGGGGCTTATTTGCTTAAGTAGGTACCAAAGATAAAAATTGCCAACGGAGGTCATCCCAAAGAAATTGTGCTCGATCGGTCTATTCTGGAATATCTGTAAAAAATCTAAAAAGTCTTTCCCGGTAAAGGCCCGGTAGTAGTAATGGTCAAGCAGTTGGGGTTCGTAAGCGAGAACCTGTTCGTAAAGAGATGTCGGATTGCTTTCTAATCCGGATACTATTGCAGCATGCGATAAAAAAAATAGCACACACAAGCGTTTCTTAAAGCCTTTGATCAGAAAGAACACAAATAAAGAGACGTTTAAGATCAGGAATACAATTTGAGCAAGAAATAAAAGATTCATTTTTTTTGTGATTTTTGGAAAATTAATTTGTTTGAGGTCTAATTTGATGGAGCCAATTTTATCGGATTCATCAAACCACGAGTGATCCCAGAAATGATTGGCATAAAGCAATCCCAATTGATCTAATTGTTCCAGCTTTTCAGCTGGATAGGTGCTTCGCGCAAAGAAACACGCTGTAGGAAAAATAATAGTTCTTAAGGGTTTGTGGTTGAGATGTTCTAGCACGGACAAGTTAAAACTATCAAACGTCCTGTGGAGAACGCGAATAAACTGAGAAAAGCTGTCGTTTCCAGGGAATTTATTTTGAAAATAGTCCCATTTATTTTCGATTCTGTCCATTACGGCCTGAAATAGGGGGTGGCCCGGTTTGGTCCCAATGATGCCATTCCCTACTGTAAATTTACTGTCTCTAGTCGCGCTCTCATTGATGGGCTCTAGCCCTGCGTAAAAATCAAAAGCGGTATGAATTTTCTCAAAGGAGCGACGGCATTCCACATCGTGATCGATGTAAAGTCCTCCTTCTCGAAAAAGAATTTCATAACGGATAATGTCGGACTGCTCCCCATAATTAATAGTTTTAGAAAGGAAAGGGGCCAATCGAAAAGAACCCAACTCGCTGATTAAATGCTTTTCCATGAAGTCTATAGGCATTGCTCTTGTGGGGGAATCGGTCCAAAATTTCATTTTCCATTTGGGGTGGAACTTTCTCCAGCTCGTGAGATTTTTAACGGAATTTAAAGGAAAGGGCTTTGCGCCTAGCCAAATGACATGGATGACTGCAGGGATGCGTAGCCCCTCGGTAACAGTCTCTAGAAGCAGAGGGTAATTATTGTGGAAATTTTCCTCAAAGAACGCCATATCAATAAAATCAGATTCTTCTAACTCTTTCTCCTCAGCAATGTTATATCCAAGCAGCTGCTCAAAATTGTAATTTAACTTTGCAAATCCGCTCGTTAATAAAAAAACCGTGAGGAGAAAATGTATCATGCTTTTCTTTCTTTTCTTTTAAGGGTTAATAGAAAAAAACAAGCGATCAGCAAAGCGAACGCCGTTCGGATTTGAATTTTATTTAGTTTTTTTTCGATTTTTTTTTTGGTTTTTTCAGTCTTGGATTTTAAATCAGCTTTTAGATTTTGCACTGGCTCGGGAAAACTGATGTGCCACGTCCCTGAAAGCGCATGAGAAGCGAAAACTAGCTGTTGTTTTTTTAGTTTATAAAAATTATCCTTGGAAAATCCATGCAATGGCAAAAAGAAACAGGAAGGAAATATTATATCCCGATTTCGTTCCTTGTTGCTATTGGATTGAATTCCAAACATAAACGCGTTAAATGTTCTCTTCATAACTCTATAGATATCATTATCTCTATCGCTTCCTGGGTAATTGATTTGTATAGCATCCCATTCGCGCAGGGCAAAATGCATAGCGGCACTTAAAATAGGATGCCCGGGCTTTGAACCAAAAACTCCATTATTAACGACAATTCTCGTGTCGAGTTCCTTGACGAAATGCGGACTCTCCAATCCGGCAAAAAAATCATATTTTTGGATCAGCTCTTCAAAACAGCGAAAACATGTTACGTCGTGATCAATATATATTCCTCCTTCGCTAAAGAGGATTGCATAACGCAATAGGTCCGATTTCTCCCCGTAATTCTCTGTTTTGGGAACCAAAGAAGAAATGGGCATTTGGGGAATTTCATCGATTGTATGAAATTCGATTCCGTCCATGCCTAAATTTTTTGGAGAATCCGTCCAAAATTTGACTTTCCAGTCTGGATGAAAAACTAACCAGGACTTAATATTCGCCTTCGATTTCTCTGGAAAAGGCTTGGGCCCTATCCAAATAAAATGCAAAGTCTTAGGTATGCTCGGCACAACCTTGGGATCCGCATGTATATTGTTTAGAAAAATCTGTTTGTAAAAATGCAGCGCCTCCACATCTCTTTCCGATAAGTTCCACTCTGAGATAGGTTTTTCGCTCATCAATTCTTCAAAAGAAGAAAATTCAAATGCATTTCCTTTGAAAAGAGCAAAGCAAAAAAGAGCTGCGAAGAAAAATTTAAGCACATTCATGTCTTCTTTTCCAATAGCGTTGATAAAAAAACAGGCAGGCGTTTGCAAAAAGCATGCAGAGATTCATATGGAGAAATAAATTCAGTGTATGTGTCCTTTTTAAAATTTTGTCCCTCGTTTCTTTATACTTGTACGAAATCAACTCCTTTATGCCTTCAATTCTATCAACAAACCAATAGTGGTTAAAATAGTGTGAGGCATAACGCAATGCGCGATCCTTGCTGTTTTTGATTTCATTTTTGCTCAACATGGAATTAGCGTAAAAATAGAATGCGGGAAAAATGATGTTTTTATTTTCTTTATCTGACTTAAGCCCAGCCGTTATTCCTTCAGTAAAATTTAGCCATAAATGATTCCATTGCGTACTCTGTTGTTGTTTAATGCAGCTAAATAGAGCTGCAAAAACAGGATGGCGCTTTTTACTTCCAAAAATATGGGGGCCGAGAAGACAATTTTGTGTAAAGGTAAAATTCTGCGATTGAGGTACTACAGCAGCATAAAAATCATAGGAGTGGTGAAACCTATCAAACGCCTGATGACATTTAGCATCGTGATCCACATAAAGTCCGCCTTCTTTATAAAGAATCTCATATCTCAGCAGCAGAGATTTTTCTCCCACATTCGTCAAAGCATTGTATTCTTCGAATAAATGTGGCAAGTAGGTTGCATCAACGGTTTGGATTTGCATTCCCTCAATAGGAGGAGGGTGTTTGTCCGTCCAAAATTTGATAGTCCAATCAGGATGTTTGCGCTTCCAAGATTTGAGATTTTCTATCGATTCAAATGGAAAGCGATTGGGGCCCAGCCAGATGAAATGAATAATTTTGGGAATTTTTACCTCGTTTTTTGAAGTTAATTCTTTATTTTTAGAGTATATTTTCTGATAGAAATGGAGTTTTTTGAACTTGTTTTCGAATTGCATTTCCAAAAAAGAAGTCGAACAAAAACCACATAGGGTATAAAATTTTATTTTTTCGACAAAACTTAAGTAGAAAAAAACACCACATAACACCAGAGTGAGAAAAAAAATGTTGCGCCGTAGTGCTGATTTTTTCAAGAAAATAGCTCTATAAAAATTTCATGACTAAGTTAATCTGTTAAGTTTATTTTCACAAGGAATATAGCTAGTTCTCAACGAACTTTAATGACCAAGATAGGCTCATAGGAGGTAAATATGCGCTTTGTCCTTAGACTCTTTCCATTACTGATTCCGTACATATCTTTAATTCAGGCAAGCATATTGGAATCCATTTTTACTTCTGTTTACGAAACGAATTTTTGGGCGTCCTCTGAGTCGCGCTCGGGGGGAGGTTCCACGCTAGAGAGCACGCAAAACCTTAGAAACCTGCTTCCTGAATTATTAAAGCAACTCAATGTGCAAACACTGCTCGATGCGCCTTGTGGCGATTTCAATTGGATGAAAGAAGTTGACCTAAGTGCAATTAGTTATTTTGGAGCGGATATCGTTAGAGAAATGATTCAAAAAAATCAAACTCTATATAATAAACAAAACTACACATTTTTACATGCTGATCTTACGAAAGATACATTGCCAAAAGCAGACCTTATATTGTGTCGCTGGTGCCTTCCTCATTTAAGCCATGCAGATGTTATGCGCACGATTAACAACTTCAAAAAAAGCGGCTCGAAGTATCTTTTAACAACAACGTATCCAGCCGTAAAAAGCAACGAAAAGATCTCGAGCGGAGGAGGTCACAGGTTTGTGAATTTGCAGCAACCTCCTTTTAATTTCCCTGCCCCTAGGTTGCTCCTTCTCGATGCACATCATCCCGAATCGGCATTTGGAGACGATTACCTGGGATTATGGGAACTAGCTGACCTTCCTTCTTATTCCGCGCATTGGGTCAAAAACCATAGTCAATAGGAGTACTTTCCGACGATACGGAAGACGGTCCGTTCCTTTGGGAACGATGAAAAATTCTCCTTCGTTAAGGACGATCTCCTGATTTCTAAGCTTAATCTTCAATTGGCCTTGAATGACGAGAAAGAATTCATCTTCATTTGCATGCTGATGCCAAAAAATTCATCTTTTGCTATCTATTATTGTCCTCGCTACCAAACATTCTAAGCAGTTTTTGACAAAAATTCTTAAAATGTGAAATAGATAAATTAATGTTTATTAACAAACGCGACTGACGCATGCTCGCAACAATTTTGCTCATTATATTAATTTTATTATTGATTGGCGCAATTCCAAGATGGAACTACAACCGCCAATGGGGTTATGCACCTTTTGGTTTATTAACCACTGTATTGATCATTATTGTGATTTTGTTATTATTAGGAATCCTTTGAGGTAAATATGAGTACTAAACGTATTGTAGGTTGCGTTGTATTGATCGTAGGCATTGTTCTGATCATTTTCTCCGTCTATGAGATGAATCGCATTTCTAGAGCAAAAGGAGCCATTCACACGCTCTCCAGTCCTTTTTCAGGCAGCTCTGCCGGAAAAACAGCAGGTCATGTGATGGAAGGCAAAGCCAGCCAATATGATACCCCTGTAATGATACTTCTCATTGGCGGGATAGCTTGTACTGTTGTAGGAGGCTATTTAGTCCTATTTTGCAAAAAGAAAAAGCGGTAAGGGGTTGGAAGGCTCTCAGAGCTTTACAGCGCGCAGTGCGTTATTTCTTGTCTTTACGCAGCATCAGCTTTGCGAACAATTTTCTCGTTTCGACCTGAACTGCCTTTTTACGCACTAACGTGCTTTGCATTTTTCCCCAGTCATCTTCGGTCATGCCTGCAGGACGAATAGCAGACTCAGCAGAGTAAAATCCCCCATAACCATGCACTATGACTTTCATATGATGACCGGGAACAAAAATGTTTTGTACAAGCATACGCACTTGCAGTGAAAGATCCTTACAAGGCTCTGTACGCAACTGTACACATCTTTGTGAAAGCGGTGTGGTAGATTTTTCGGGTTCCCCATAAGGTAAAGCAGCCCAACAAATTCTATCAATCAATTTCAGGGGAACTAAAATCTGTATAATTACTCCTCTATTTTTACGTCTTTCCGAACGAAGTTCTATAGGAATTGTTAAACATTCATAAGTTTGCGCAAGCGCATCCATTTCAGATTGAAGCTGGCATAATGTTTCAAGTTCTTTTTCGGTTGGATGCAAATTGTAATGGAGACATAGAGCCTTAAACAATGCAGTGGGTTTTGGCGACCACATGCTCAGATTTGAGAGATAAAAATCCCAAGTTGATTCTCCACCATTCAAAAGATTAGAAAACATCTGAGGATTTAAAGAGAAAACTTCTCGCCGTACAGCTGGGCGATGATCAAATGGAAGATAATCATCTAGAGAAGAGCTCCTTTGTTTGAAAAATTCTTCAGTTGTTTTCGACCCTTCTACACTAGGAAACCTCAAAAAGGGCGCGCAATAAGGCACTTTTTCTCCATTAGCAGAATATAGTGCAGAAAAAAGCTCATGAGTGAGATCAATGCAAGAAAATATTGTAGAATTCATAGCATGATATAAAGGGATAAGCTGGGAATGAGCTGACTCTATTGCGCAAATATCGGAAATGGTTCTCCGTATCCTAGGATCTTTTTCCATCTCATTTTGAACCATTCTCATCGCAATCATCTCATCGCTTTCTTCCGCTTCAGAACTAGCGGACTCAGAAAGAGAACTAAAGAGCTCAGCAAGAAAACGATCAGTAGGACCAGCGGAAATAGAAAAGGGCTGTAAAGTTTTCATATGCATGACTCTACGCTGCTCCATTTGTTCTAACTGAACAGAAGGGTTCTTGCGCATAATCATGCACCATGTACGAGAAACAAGAGCTGATACTTCGCGGGTTTCTTGATTAAGATACTTAGGGATTCTACATAAAATAGCTATCGGAATAGGTTTACAAGAAGTTGGTATCTTCCCAAGTTGCAGGGGCTGCTGATTAGATGGTTGGCTTGGAATAGTTATTAACGAGTCTGCGCTCATAAAAACGTAATTTAGAAAATATGAAATTAAATAAATTATAACATAAAAACGTATTTTATAAAATAATAAAAATGTAATTAAATAGTAAAAAAATAATTTAATAAATGGACGATAGACCCATGAGGGGATTACAAAGAATTAGAGCAAAGATTGTGAAAAAAATAACCCGAAGTCATTAATAATGAGATTGCTCGGAATAGGGAGTCCTTTCCGGCAATGCGGCGCACCGTCGTCGTCCGAAAAGCCGGCCCAGCGCTATGCAGAGCGCAGGGCTTCGCCTCATGACGCCAAGCCAAACTTTTGGCTTGCTTTCCGCGCAAAAAAAGATACCCAGCGCATGCTGGGTATCTTTTATTGCTCGGAACAGGAGTCGAACCTGCACCCGCTATTAACGGAGGGGATTTTAAGTCCCCAGTGTCTACCATTCCACCATCCGAGCGGGAGGGGGATAAAAAGGATGCAATCTTACAGGGAAGGGTGCAAAAATTCAAGATGAATTCAATGCGGCCTCTCTGCAGAAGAGAGGCCGGGTGTTAGGGCTAAAAAAAGGGGTCGTTGCCACCGGGGATGGGGATAAAATAGGTCGCGTTAAAGGTGCTGACCTCTTGAATCGCGGGATCTTTTACAGGGACGCGGTGCAAAGGGGATGAATCGGAATCGGAAAAATCTTCATCCGGAGGCGGCGGCGGGGGCGCCTTTTCTTCTTCTTCGTGCTCTTTATGTTCGTGCGGCTCTTTTTCTCGATAGCGGCTGAGGGTTTCGGAGATGAGGGTAGGAGGCGGTGGGATCAGAGTGGAAAAAAGAGAAGATCCTTTACCTTCTTCTTGCGACGGGTCTTCGGCTTCCTCGGAGGAGGCTTCAGCTTTAGGCTCTGCCTCTCTTTCCCTGCCTCTCTCGCGTTCCTCGTGTCCTCGGCGACCTCGGCGATGTCGACGGCGGTCGCGCTTTCTTTCCATACGCGACTCAATGGCTGTTTCGAGAGCGGTCTCTTCGGATGTGGGCTGCACCGCGGGGAGTTCCTCTTCGGTCGGAAGGGAAGGTGCTTCTTTTGCCTCGCGATGGCTAGGACGCATGGAAGCCTCGCGTCCACCCCCAATCTTAATGTTCTTTTCGTGGCTTACGTTTTTCAAGGCGACTCTAGTCTCTTTGACTTCCAGGATTTCGTAATCGCTTGCGGGCACTAAAAAGGCTTTTGGCCTTTCCATCGAACGGAAAAAAAACGCTCGCCCAAAGGATACCACTTCCACGGCATCGACGTAATATTCTTCAAAATTCTCCCCTTTGCTATTGCGTACAAGTAATTTGTGTCCATCTTTAGGGGAAATAATTGTTTCAATGATAGGTTCTCGTGTAAAATTCACTAGTTATTTCCTTTTTTTAATTTTTCTTATTTGCCTTTGATTCCATGTAAAGTAAAAGGTCGACGACGCGATGTGCATATCCCATCTCATTATCATACCAGGCAATCAATTTATAAAATCGTGCGTTTAAGGCAATCCCGGCGCCCTTATCAAAAATACAAGAGGACGTATTGCCAATAAAATCCGAGGAGACCACTTCCTCATCGCAAAATACGACAAGGCCTTTCATTGGCCCCTCTGCCGCTGCTTTGACTGCAGCGCAAATCTCTTCATAGCTTGTGTCTTTGCTCAACCGCACTGTTAAATCGACGACGGAGACATCTGTCGTCGGAACTCTAAAAGCCATTCCAGTTAATTTTCCTTTGACAGCTGGAAGGCAAAGCCCCACGACCTTTGCCGCGCCGGTTGAGGAAGGAATAATATTGATGCTCGCCGCTCTACCACCGCGCCAATCTTTTTTAGAAGGGCCGTCCACGCAGGGCTGCGAAGCGGTTAAAGAATGAACGGTCGTCATCAACCCTTCTTCAATGCCAAAATGATCGAGCAGAATTTTTGTAAGGGGAGCTAGACAATTGGTCGTGCAAGAAGCATTGGACACAATTGTATGCCGATCGGGATGGTATTCTTTTTCATTTACGCCCATGACAAATGTGGGCACATCCCCTTTTGCGGGCGCAGTGATAATGACGCGTTTGGCCCCGGCTAAAATGTGCTTTGCTGCCTCTTCGCGCTGGGTAAAATGCCCGGAAGCCTCAATGACGTAATCCACTTCCAGCTCTTTCCAGGGAAGCTTGGCAGGATCTCTTTCCGCAAAAGCTAAAGTTTTTTTTCCATCCACCAGGAGATGATCTTCTTTGCATTCGATGTCTAAATGCGGACGTCGGTGCACAGAGTCATGCCTCAATAAATAGGCGAGATTGTCTGTAGGAACGATATCGTTTATGGCGACGACATCTATGTGCTTGAACTTTTCTCTAAAGATGCGAAATACAAGACGCCCAATTCTTCCAAATCCATTAATAGCGACTTTTGTATGCATCTTTCCTTCCTCGTATAGCGTCTCACCAGGTGCACGCAATATAATACACTTCATCGAGCGATACGATCATAAATGAAAAATTTTTGAAAGTAAAGTCAATTTCCTGACAGAAAATAAAAGAAATTTGAGGAAGTAAAATGAAATTTTTGATCGACTCAGCGCGCAGTAAAACGTAAGCCTAGAATCGATCAAAAAGGAAATTTTTAAAGATATTCAATGAAGCAGCTGGGAGCGTTGTCCCCTAAGCGAGGGGCACTTTTGATAATGCGCGTGTATCCACCATTACGCTCTCCATAGCGCATAGCTAACTCGCCAAACAACTTATTGATAATGATGCGATCGGAATTATAGGCTTGCTTGTTTCCTTTTTTTGCCGCGCGCGCTTCTTTAGACGTCAGGGGATTAAAACTAATCATCAGCTCAGCAATGGCGCGCCTACGGCTGTGTAATGTGTTTTTCTTAGCAAGAGTAATCATGCGGTCTGCATGGCGCCTTAATTCTTTTGCCTTCCGCTCTGTAGTCTCTATTTTTCCATGTTCGATGAGCGATTTTAACATATTCGCTAATAAACACCGACGATGCCCAGATTTTCGCCCCAGTTTAAAGGTGTCTTTTGCATGTCTCATATTGTAGTTCCTTCTCTTTCACTTAAGTACTCATTAATCACTTGTTTTACGTTATCGCGCGTGATGCCTAGCTTGCTGAGATCCATTCCCAGAGACAGCCCCATCTCTTCTAACTTTAATTTGATTTCATTGAGTGATTTTTTGCCGAAGTTGCGGAACTTTAACATTTCAGATTCAGGCATGACGACCAGCTCGCCAATAGTTTCAATACTAGCGCCTGATAGGCAATTGGTCGAGCGGACGGAAAGTTCGATCTCGTTAATTTTTAAAACGAGCTTCTGCATAATCGCGTCGCGATCCGTCGTGAGCTTATCTTCGCCTTGATCAAAGGTGAGGGAATGCTTTTTAAGCTGGTCGAACACTTGGAGATGCTCAACGCCAATTTGCGTGGCAAATGTCAATGCCTCATCAGGAGAAATGCGTCCATCCGTCGTGACTTCCAGGATAAGCCTGTCGAAGTCGGTATCTTGTCCAACACGCGTATTTTCGACGAAATAGTTTACCAAACGCACAGGAGAAAAAGCGGAATCGATAATGATCTCGTCCACGCCCTTTTCAGCGAATAGATGTCTCTCGGAAGGGACGTAACCACGGCCTATAGCCACTTTTAGGTCGACCTTGCGGGTCATAGGCTTGGTGACGGCAAAGATAGGTAAATCGGGATTGACAATATCAAAATCGGAGAGGCCTATAAGATCGCTTAATGTCACGATGTACTGACCGTTATTCTTATTGAGCATGTCTTGTGTCACGTCTAAAATTTTGGAAACGATTTTAACATCGCGCGACCCGATTTCGTCATCTGTGGGCAGCTTGCGCAACAAAGCATTTTTCAAATTGAGCACGATATGCGTCATGTCCTCAATGATACCTTCAATGGCCATATATTCATGGGAGACGCCTTCGATGCGCACTGAAATAATTGCCGGAGCTTCTAAAGAGCTCAGCATAATGCGTCGCAGCATATTTCCTATGGTATGCCCAAAACCCCTCTCAAAGGCTTCCGCAATAAAACGTGCGAAAGTCAACGTTCGACTTTGTTCATCAACTTTAATCTTTGTCGGCAATTCAAACTTGCCAAACTTTACTGCCATGACGTGAACTCCTGCAATTTACTTCTTCATCACTCAAAAAAAAATTATACGCGGCGGCGTTTTCTGGCTCTGCACCCATTGTGGGGAACCGGCGTCCTATCGCGAATAATGCTTATAGCAAGCCCTGCGCTCTGCAAACCCCTTACAGCAGATTCCCGTCCCGCTCCAGGCCCTGAAAGATTGACCTCTACCTCTTTCATTCCCAGTCCCATTGCACTCTTCGCTGCGTCTTGGGCCGCTACAGTTGCTGCAAAAGCCGATGATTTTCTGGATCCGGAATATCCGCTCTTGCCAGCCGATGCCCAAGCGATAATATTTCCCGTTAAATCTGTAATGGAAACGATCGTGTTATTAAATGTCGCCTTAACATGCGCAATTCCGCTGGGAACCGTTCTTTGTATCTTTTTTCTCGCTTTTGCAACGGTTGGCTTTTTAACCATTGCAGCCTTCTGCGTTTCTTGCTTTGCCAAGATTCACTCTCCTTTACTTCTTCTTATTCGCAACAGTTTTCCTTTTTCCTTTACGCGTACGCGCGTTCGATCTGGTCCGCTGCCCTCTGACGGGTAAGCTCAAACGGTGTCTCGAACCGCGATAACAATAAATGCTAACCAGCCGCTTAATGTTATTTTGAATTTGACGTCTAAGATCCCCTTCGACGAGATATTCCGATTGTAGCATCGCATTGACTTTTGCAATTTCGTCTTCATTGAGCCGTTGCGCTCTCATATTGGGATCCAATCCCAATTTCGCGCAGATCTGTCGAGCTACCGTAGGCCCGACCCCATAAATATAGCGCAAGCTGATTTCTAAACGCTTGTTATCAGGGATATCAATCCCAATTACTCTGACCATGTATCAAATCCTTGAAAAGATTTACAAATTTTATCAGATGCACTGTTTATACACAAACAATCACATATGACTAGAATGTTAAATAAAAAAAATTATTTTACCCTAAGCCGCCCGCGCTTCATAAATCCTTCATAACGCTTCATTAAGAGATGCGACTCTATCTGCTTTGAAGTGTCCAGTACTACGCCCACCAAAATTAAAAGGGACGTCCCTCCAAAAAAATAAGTAATAGTAGAGTCGACACCGAGCAGTTTTCCTATTAAAGTGGGCAATATGGCTATAGATGCCAGAAAAAGCGCTCCGGCGAATGTAATGCGGCTCATAGTCGACTGTAAATAATCCTGTGTAGGCTTACCCTGACGTATTCCCGGGATAAACGCACCATTCTTTTTCATATCGGACGCGATTTGTTCAGGATGAAATTGCGTAGCGGTCCAGAAATAGGTAAAGGCAATGATCAGCAAAACGTATATAAACATGTATAAAACGCTGCCAGGAGAAATCATATTCGCAATCTGCCCTACCCAAGATCCTCTGCCGACAAATTGTCCTATAGTCGCAGGAAACATTAAAAAGGTAGAAGCAAAAATGACAGGGATAACGCCTGCATAATTGACTTTAAGGGGAATATAAGCGCTACCTCCTTGCGTCTCATGGCGCCCTATGATTCTGCGCGCATATTGCAAGGGAATTTTCCTCTGCCCTTGAATAATCAAAATTGTGCCAATAATAATTCCTACGAATACGCAACTGAGCACGACAAGAGAGGAAAATGTCAATTGTCCTACCTCTTGCGAATCGAGATTGAGTTGTCGAATGACCGAACCCAAGGTACTCGGCAAAGAAGAAAGGATGCCCAGTGTAATGATGAGGCTTATGCCATTGCCAATGCCCTTTTCAGAAATCTGCTCGCCAATCCACATGAGCAGAACGGTTCCCGCAGTCATTGTTGCCATTACGATGAGATAAAAAAGCCAAGGTATTCCAAACATTTGCACATCTATTATCTCCGGGACGATGATTCCCGGGCTTCCTGCATTGAGCTGGACAGCGTAGCGCGCAAAAAGGCTCGATTGGAAAAAAGCAAGCCCTACGGTTACAAAGCGTATCCACTTGCCCAACTTACGGCGTCCGGCATCCTGATTTTCGCGCATCTCGCGCTGAATAGAAGGAACTATCGCCACAATGAGTTGCATGATGATAGTCGCGGAAATATAGGGCATGACTCCAAGAGCAATCACCGTCATTTGAGCAAACGCCCCTCCTGAAAAGACATCCATGAGCTGGAAGAGATTTTGTCCTCCGCCCGTTGCATTCCTAACAAGCGCTGCTGCAGCATCTCCATTGATTCCCGGCACTGGAATATAAGCGCCGATACGGCACATTAATAGCATGATTAGTGTAAAGAAGATCTTTACTCGCAACTCTGGTATGACTAGAATTTTTCGCAATCCCGCTATCATGAAAATACTTCTTTACTCTGCTGGATTTACTGAAACGACTTTAAATGCAATACCTTCTTTTTCCAACTTCTCACGGGCAGCTTGAGAAAACCCCGCTGCCTCGATAGTCACTTTTTTTGTCAATTCTCCTTGGGAAAGAATCTTAACTCCTCCGGGCACGCGCCTGGGTATTAAGCGCTTTTGCTGCAAAGTGACAATATTAACAGTTTCCCCATCGCTATAGCGCTCTTGGATTACGTCGAGATTGACAGCAAAAGCCTCTGTGCGAAAACGCGCATTGGAAAATCCTCTTGTGGGGATTTTTTTATACAAAGGAATTTGGCCGCCTTCTTGACCAAACCGATTTTGATAACCCCTTCGTGCTTTGTCGCCCTTAACTCCTCTACAACAGGTTTTGCCGCGTTTAGATCCTACTCCACGGCCAACGCGTTGGATTTTTTTAGTGGGACGGTGGGTATTGGTCAGTTGCGATAAATCCATCATGTTTGCAGTCCTCTAAGCTCTAAATTTTTCTTGCGGTTGGTTAAATGAGACAATGCTTTGATTGTAGCTCGCACTTGATTCAATGGGTTGTTTGACCCGTAGCTTTTAGAAACGACATCTTTTACGCCACCGAGCTCCAATACAGAACGCACTTTTGAACCAGCGATTACTCCGGTTCCTGGAGGAGCCGGTTTTAATAAAACACGCGAACCATCCCACTCCACAGTAATCTCGTGAGGGATACTCGTGCCTTCCATTTCGAAGCTGAGCACATTTTTGCGCGCAGCCTCTGTGCCTTTGCGAATAGCGTCGGATACCTCGTTGGCTTTAGCAAAGCCAAAACCAATATGTCCCTGCCCATCGCCCACTATAACGAGGGCTGAAAAGCTGAATTTTCTTCCACCTTTTACGACTTTTGAACAGCGATTTATATAGAGGACCTTTTCCTCAAATTCGGTGCCAAAGTCTTCTACGCGCCGCCTAGCTTGTTGCTTCACCATCTCTCATTCCTTATCTTAAAACTGTAACCCGCCTTCACGTGCAGCGCTTGCTAGTTCTGCAAGCAATCCATGGTATTTATTCGATCCGCGATCAAAAACGACGGTCTGTATATTAGTCTGTTTTGCCTTTTCAGCGATCCATGCGCCAAGATAACGCGCAGATTCCTTGCCTTTTCTTTTAAGTTCAGGTTTTGCCAACTCATTCATGAGAGTGCTTGCGCTGAGCAGCGTATAGCCTTTCTCATCGTCAATCAATTGAACGAAAAGATGCCGATTGGACTTGAAAACGGTCATTCGCGGTTTGCTATTCGTACCACGCACCCATTTTCTCACACCCATACTTCGGCGTTTTCTTCTTACTCGTTTTTGCTTCATCTCACTATTCATATTTCTCAACTCAATTAAGCTGTTTTGCCTTTGGCTGCTTTACCATCTTTTTTGCGAACAAATTCATTTTCATAGCGGATACCTTTGCCCTTATAAGGTTCAGGCGGCTTCATCCCTCTTACTGTGGCCGCAAATTGGCCGACGAGATGCTTATCCATCCCCGTAACGATGATAAGAACGCTCTTTTCAACGACGACGTTAACGCCTTTAGGAATGATAACTTTGGTAGGATGGGAAAATCCCAGCTGCAAATCGAGATTCTGACCTTGCACCTGTGCGCGATATCCTACTCCGATAAGGGATAGACGCACTTCAAATCCTTTCGATACGCCTGTCACTAAGTTATTTATTATAGCCCGATGCAACCCATAATCGCGATTGGAAATGCTAGCTGTTTCCTCTGCGAACACAAATAGTCGCTTTCCTTCAATCTTTACTCCAATGCCCGGCATACACGCATGTGTCAGATTTCCTTTTGGGCCTTTTACATTAACTTTGCCATCCGCGATTTGTACTTCTACTTTGTCTGGCATTTCAATTGGCGTTTTTCCTAGTCGTGACATTCTCTATAACCTCGCTTTTACCAGACGTAACACAAAAGTTCGCCGCCGACTTTTTCACGGCGAGCGGTTTCACCATCCACAATACCTGCTGGAGTGGATATGATAGCTATGCCCATTCCCCCAAAAATCTTAGGTATTTGCCTATATCCGATATACCGCCTTAAACCAGGCGATGATATACGTCTTAAGCCCTTAATGACGGGCTCTCTGCCATCTCCATACTTAAGGAATATGCGCGCTCTCCTGTGCTCCTCGTCTACCAAAAAATTATCAATATAACCGTTCACATGCAGAACCTTTATAATTTGCAATTTGACTCTGCTCGGCCGTAGATCGACAAATTTATGGCGAGCGTTTCTCGCATTGCGAATTCTTGTCAGTAGATCTGCGATTGGATCATTAATTGCCATGCCTTCTTCTCCCTCGCCCTTATTCGCTTACTTTAAATGGGAGTCCCAGCATCGATAGTAATTCAATGCACTCCTCATCGCTTGTTGCCGTTGTCACGAATGTGATGTTCATTCCCTGCGTCCTTTTCACCGCATCCAAATTGATCTCCGGAAATATCTGCTGCTCTTCTAGACCTAGAGAATAGTTTCCCTTCCCATCGCAGCCCCTGGGAAATCCCCGGAAGTCTCTAATGCGCGGGGAAACAATATTGCAAAACCGATCGAAAAACTCATACATGCGTTTTTTGCGCAGCGTCACCTTAACACCTATGGCTTGCCCTTGGCGCAATTTAAAATTAGCAACAGATTTTCTCGCACGGGTCAAAATGGGTTTCTGCCCGGAAAGACTTGTCATTTCCTTTACACAGTCTTGTAGAGCATTCTTATCTTTTGTCGCTTCTGCAACCCCCATGCTAATAACCACTTTGACCAACTTGGGAATGAGCATGCAATTGGCATAGCCAAATTTCTCATTCAGCGCACTTTTGATATCTTCTTTATACCGTTTTTGTAATCTAGACATTGCTCACATTCTGCATTAAGATTTTCTAACTTGTCTTAAGGTGACTTCACTCCCACCTTGCGTATAATACAATTCCTTGCTCTTGCCAGAAATCCGCACCTTCGCTTTTACAGCTTTGCCCTCAGCATCGCACAGGCTCACATTGGAAATATGGATCGCCATTTCGATCTCATGAATTTCGCCTGCTCCCGTCTTGGCTCTGCGTTTCGCGTGCTTTTTGCGGATATTGATGCCCTGCACAATAACGCGCTCTCCCTGCCGTGCAACTACCTCTCCGGTCTTGCCGCGGTCGTTGCCTGCTATTACGACAACTTTATCGCCTTTTTTAATCCACTTACTCATCGCATCCCCTTATATGACCTCTGGCGCAAGCGATGTAATTTTTATGAATCCGCCTTCACGCACTTCACGTGCAACCGGTCCAAAAATTCGCGTACCCTTTGGATTGTTTTTATCGTCGATGATGACGCAGCTATTATCAAAAAATCGCAACAAAGACCCATCTTTCCGACGAATATAGTTTTTCGTTCTAACAATCACAGCCTTTACAACATCGCCCTTCTTAACGCTTCCCTTGGGGTCAGCGTCTTTAACGGCGCAAATGATGATATCGCCAACGCGGGCATACCGTCGCTTCGAGCCACCCAAGACTTTGAAGCAGCGCACTTTCTTTGCTCCAGTATTATCTGCCACTTCTAAATTTGTTTCCTGTTGAATCATGATTCATTCTCACGTTAGTTCTCTAAGGGAGCACATCGATGACAAGCCATCTCTTCAATTTGGAAATCGGACGCGTTTCTACAATGCGTACTTTTTGTCCAATTTGAATATCTTCCCGATCGCAATGCGCGTAAAATTTCTTTGCCTGCGAAACAGTCTTTTCAAAGTGCGGATGCCGTACGGTTCTCTCTACTTTAACGGTGACCGTTTTGCGCATCTTATTTGAAATAACGATCCCTTCTCGGACTTTCCTTTTCATGCTTTTAGGATTTGTCATGTACACCCTCAGTCTGTAATGATCTGATCTCTTGCTCACGCAATAAAGTTAATATTTGTGCGCGCTTTCGCTTTTTTTCCTTTATCAGATGCGTCTTTTCTAATTTACGCGTGATTTTAAATTCATTGCGCAGTTCAAATATCTCCTTAGCTAAATCATCTAGCATGCCTTTTAATTCTTGTGCGCCCTGTTCTCTGAGTTCACTTAACTTGGTCATTTACTTCCTCGCAATTATACGCGCTCTACGCGTTCGACAAATCGTGTCTTTAAAGGCAATTTGGCAGCAGCTCGGCGCAACGCATTTTGTGCAACTTCTTTAGAAACCCCGCCCACTTCAAATAAAATCCGCCCTGGTCGGATAACTGCTACCCAGTGGTCGGGCGCTCCTTTACCTTTACCCATGCGCGTTTCCGCAGGCTTTTTTGACACAGACTTATCGGGAAAGATGCGAATCCATACCTTTCCTCTACGGTTAAAATACCTGTTAATCGCCACGCGGCACGCTTCAATTTGATGATTCGTTATCCGTCCGCGCTCTAGCGCCTGCATCGCAAAATCGCCAAAGTCGACAAATACCGCCGCCTTTGCTTTGCCAGCATGCTGGCCCTTTTGCATTTTTCTAAATTTAGTACGAGATGGCATCAAGGCCATAATTAGCCTCCTACTGCTCGATTAGCTTGTTCTTCCCCTTTGTTGATCCAGACTTTTACGCCGATGGATCCATATGTCGTTTCTGCACGCGCAGTTCCGTAGTCGATGTCTGCCCTTAAAGTATGCAGAGGAATTCTTCCCTCTTTGTACCATTCGACGCGCGCAATCTCGGCTCCGCCAATGCGTCCTGATATCTGGATTTTTATTCCAGCCGCACCTGCATCCATTGAAGATTGCATCGCTTTTTTCATAATGCGCCGAAAGGGGATACGCCTTTCCAATTGCTTCGAGACGCCCTCTGCCACTAATTTTGCATCTAGGTCTGGGCGTTTAATCTCTTCGACTTCGATCCAGATTTCCTTGCCTGTCAATTTCTTTAATTCCTGCTTGAGAATATCAATCTCAGCTCCTTTCTTACCGATGACAAGGCCTGGTCTTGCCGTGTGGATAGTGACTTCAACTTTTCCACTCATGCGCTTGATCGTAAACTGTGATGCGCCTACACAACATGCCTTTGTAACAAGGTGCTTGCGTATGAGCTGATCTTCTCCGAGAAGATTACCAAACTCCTGCTTGTTTGCGTACCAGATCGAACGCCATTTTTTATTTCGAACTAATCTAAAACCAATTGGGTGTGTTTTTTGTCCCATTCTCTATGTCCTCAATTCGCAACTATGACCGTAAAATGGCTCGTTCTTTTCATAATGGGATGACTTCCGCCTTTATTCTTCGGTTTTGCGCGCTTCATCGTCGGGCCTGCATCCACTCGAACTTCTTTCACCTTTAATTCTTCTCTTCTTGCATTTTGCTGCGTCTCAGCATTGGCTACCGCGGAATCCAAGGTCTTTAATAGCAAGCGCCCGCCTCGCAGAGCAGAATACTGAAGCTGCAATCTAGCTTCGGCCACACTAAGACCGCGAATAAGATCCGCCGCAAGCCGCGCCTTACGCGGACTAATGCGAACATGTTTTGTTTTCGCCATTCCTTTTTGCATAGCTTAGCCTCCCTTTGCCGCAGGTTTAGCTTCGCCAGCTGCTGGAGGAGCACCAGCGGCAGCTTCCGCCACTTTTTTCGTGCCGTGGCCTCTAAAGAGACGCGTCGGAGAAAATTCGCCCAAACGATGCCCTACCATATTTTCTGAAACGAAAACGCTTATAAATTTTTTTCCATTGTGCACTTCAAATGTATGGCCCACCATGTCTGGTAGGATCATCGAACGGCGGGACCAAGTTTTAATGATCGATTTGCGCCCGTTTCTATTTTGTTTCAGCACTTTATCGAGCAGATGGTGATCAACAAATGGGCCTTTCCTTAAAGATCTTCCCATATTTCTCCTATTTTCTACGATCTTTGATAATCATCTTATTGGACTTGCGCTTTGATCGCGTGCGATATCCTTTTGTATACATAGCCCAAGGCGTCTGAGGAAGATAACCATTATGTTTACCCTCACCTCCACCGTGCGGGTGATCGACGGGGTTCATCGCAGTACCGCGCACTGTCGGACGAAAGCCCATCCATCGCGTGCGTCCCGCTTTTCCTTCTTCGCGTAAATTATGCCCGGGATTAGAAACAGCGCCAAAGCTCGCTCGGCAATTTTCATTCACCATGCGCACTTCCCCTGAAGGCATCTTCACCGTCGCATAGCCATTACTTCTCGCCATCAGCTGCGCAGACAGCCCAGCAGACCTCACAAGCTGACCTCCTCGGTCAGGGTACAATTCAATGTTGTGAATGACAGATCCCAAAGGCATTGCTTTAAGCCGCATGCAGCATGCCGTATTAAAAGGCCCTTCATCATCTGTCATAACAACATCGCCCACTTTGAGTCCTTGAGGTGCGAGAATATATCTTTTTTCTCCATCCGCATAGTTGAGCAAGGCGATATAAGCAGACCGATTAGGATCGTATTCAATCGCAATCACTGTAGCCGGAATCTTTTCCTTATCGCGTTTGAAATCGACAAGGCGATAAAAACGCTTATGCCCGCCGCCGCGATGTCTGCAGGTGATATGTCCATGATGGTTGCGGCCGTTCGTGCGCCGCTTGCACATGAGCAGTTTTTTTTCAGGCCGAACTGTAGCGCGCTTGCCCTCTTCTCTTCGCGTTAACTCATCATGCGTGGTCAAAATGAGGTGTCTTTGTCCAGCCGTCATGGGCCGATATTGCTTTATCATATGATCCTGCGCTCCAAATTAACCTTTTTCCTCAATTACATCTCCAGGCTGCAAGGAGACGATGGCTTTTTTAAAGCCTGCTTTAACACCTTTGCGTCCACGCACTCTGCGCCCTTTTTGCCTGACATTAATCGTATTGACTGCAACTACACGCACTTTGGACTCTTTGTAGATCTCTTCGACAGCGCGAGCTATATCGGGTTTATTTGCACTCTTAGCCACTATAAATACGTATTTGGGAGTATTGCACTTCTTTACAGAGGCGTTGCTTGTATTCGATTGGAGGGTTTGAAGAACATGCGCCTTTTCTGTCATATGGCGAGAAAGGACAATGTCGTAGGGATTCTTTTGCTTCATGATCTACTCCTTTCCACCTAAAAGCATTTTTAACTGATCAATTGCGCTCTCCATGACGACGAGATCTTGATTTACGATCACATCATATCCGCTTACGGCGGGCATCTGTCTAAATTTCAACTTGCGGATATTGCGCAAGCTTTTAATAAAGCAATCGAATTTTTGCGATGGAGCGGCGCCTTCGCTAATAAAGCCCTCGCCTAAAAACAATACGCGGTGGTTGTCCAGCTGGCGATTTTTGATAAATTCAGCCATGCGCTTGGTCTTAGGTTCCGCAAAAGGTTCAAATGCGAGCACGTGCACGCGATTCTCTAAGATTTTCTCGATCAGCAAATGCCGAATGGCAGCTCTTCTTTCTTTTCTATTAATGCGGATATGTTGATCCGATTTTGGCCGAGGAGCATGGACGCGTCCACCCCCTTTATATTGCGGGGCTCCCAAGTATCCCTGGCGCGCTCTTCCCGTTCCCTTTTGAGGATGTGGCTTTTTTCCGCTATGGCAAACTTCCGCACGCGTTTTCGTATTTGCGGACCATTGGCGCGCATTGGCGCGCAAGGCAACTAGATAGTCTTTAATCATTTGGGAGTTTGCAGCTGACTTGAGCATATCTTCTTCAACTGAAACTTGGCCAATTTCTTTACCCGATAGATCGTATTTTTTCAGCAAAGTCACGCTATCCCTCTACTCTATTTTTTCTTCGTGTTAATTTTTTTCTTAGCTTTCGTAAGATACACTAATCCGTCGATGGGACCTGGAATCGCACCTTCCACTAGGATCATTTGTCTTTCCACATCCACTTTTACAACGCGCAGGTTCTGAACGGTAACCGTGTCATTACCCATTCTTCCCGCTTTCTTCACGCCTGGCAAGCAACGGCCTGGCGTGGAGCGCATTCCCGTCGACCCCGCATGGCGGTGAAATCCAGAACCATGTGAAGCAGGCCCACCGGCAAAATGGTGGCGTTTGATCACGCCCTGATATCCCTTGCCTTTGGACACACCCTTAACATCGACGTGAGAGACTTCATTGAAATAACCTACATCAATTGCCTGACCGACTTGATACTCATCTACCTCGTCGATTCGCGATTCCGCTATATGCTTATGAGGCTCAATCCCCGCTTTTGCGAAATGTCCTTGCAGCGCCTTGGAGACATTTTTACGCGATTTTGCTTTAACTGCAGCCAGTTGAATCGCCAAATACCCATCTGTATCCCGGCGTTTAATTTGGGCAACCAGATTGGGCTCTGTACTAATCACCGTGCAAACGACATCATTGCCTTTGTCGTCAAATAGCCGCGTCATCCCTTTCTTTTTTCCCATCATCTTTAAAGTCATAGCACCCTTTAATGTAAATTAATCGTTGGGACGAATCGTTTGGAATTCCTGTTACTTATCTGTTTTTAAGCAAACGCTTGAAGATATATCTTATGAGAACGTCTCAAATGATAACATCAAACAGTATGCGAAGCACTCGAGGGTTGCGATTCGGAATCTACCCGATTCATCAACCTCTCTAAGAGGCGTCCTCTGTGGCGCTGCGCACTTATTCGTTGCCCGCCTAGTCGAGCCTGTTTAGAGTGACTTTTGTCAATGAAGTCTTATTTCTAAACAGCCTCTTCAATAGGCTAAAGCGTAAAGGCTAACAAAAAATAGGATTTTCACACAAGGGGTAATTGAAAAACTCGCTTGTGTCGAGCAGAGAAATCCGGCATTTTATGGGTAGTCCTTTTGCTAATAATCTGAGAGGAAAGGATGAGAATGAAGATAATCGCGAGAAATAAAATAATTGCTATCCATTCTCGCAGCAACAGTCGGTTAGGTTTCTCTTTCATGCCGGTTTAACATCTATATAAGTTCCATATCCAATGGAAGCAAGAGCAAAAACACAACCGGCCATAAAGACGGAGGTCATCAGCAGCGGAGATACCGCTATCCCTGCGGCCAACTCGATTACACCCAGCATCGCCCAGGCCAAGGTGCTGATATGCGCGGCCAAATCCATCCAGGCCAAGCAATATTCCTGACGGTGCTTTTCTTTAGCTTCAGGTGTCGCAGCCTGCTGCAGGGCACTCCAGGCTTTTTTAAGAGAAGTGATAGTTTTTTCTATATAAAATCCCGAGGTGAGAAGAAAGCTTCCATAGGAAATTTTTTGCAATAGGGGCAAGAATCTCTCTACGGAAATCAAGCGGGACGCGTGGGCCCACCTGGTAAAAATAGCGCTGACCCCGGCAACATTTATCACTTGAACGCCCACCTCTTTTGCTTGCTGACGCAGCTTGCCCTGTTTTTCTTCAGGGGGAAGGTTTTCAAGAGTTATCGCCCTATAGCAACGCACGCGCTGTCCTAGATCGTAAAGCGACCACGCCCACAAGCCTGCCCACATATAGCCTTCGCATTTAGGAAAGGCGGGTACACGCGCGTCTAGCTTAGGCGAAATAGGAGGAAAATCGGAGCGGATCGCGTACAATTGTGCAGTAGAAATGCGCATAGGCGCAAGAGGTTAAGGCAATGCGCATTAAATTACGAGCTAGATGAATTTAGTGGGTGGTTTGCGCAGACAATCGCGTACCGCATTGATGAGAGTAACGACGAGCATGATAGTCGAGAGCGTTAATAACCAATATACCGCAAAGTAGATTCCAAAGAAAAGACCCAGCGCGGAGAGAATGCTTCCTGTGAATCCGCAAAGAGAACGCGTTAGATTGAGAACTTTCCAGATCTTGCCCGGAGGAGCAGCGCGTTCGCCCAGAATGGCAACGCTGGGATCTACAGGCTTCTGCGGGCCAAGCAAACCCATCGTCTGATGAAATATACCATTCGACTTAAGAGCTAGCCCCGAGACGCTGTAAAAAGCGGATAATCCAAATGGCAAAGCTGCTGAAACCTTGCTCAAATCAATATACTGCTCTCTATCTAAATGCTGGAGGAGGCTGATTCCGGAGTTGGCCAAGTACAGAGAAGTGACAGCTGTTTTTTCTGCAGCTTTGACGGCTCCTATATTTTTTGCTTGCCTTACTGACGAAATTTCATCGGAAAAACGCGAGGCGCTAGCAACAAAATTAGGGATAGCAAATGCGCCCGTGTGCTGGCCGAGAACGCGACGCTGCTGCGCAAATAAAGAGTTCTTATCCGACGATAGATTCGCAGCCCAACCGAGAAAATTGCTTACCCCGCGATATCCGTTTTTAAACTGCCTAATTTTATCCGTCGTTGTATCTTCCGAGCGCACTTCCTTAACCGGGGCAACAACGAGGGGGGCTCGCGATCGCTTAGCAACGCTAAATACTGAACTAGACATTTGTTTTCCTTTTACAATTAATAGACCAGCATTTTAACTGAAGCTAATTAATTGCAAAAGCGAAAATAAAAACTAATTATTAAATAAAAAAACAACTATTTAATTAATCGAAATTTTAAATTTGACCATGATTAAGTTTGCGTCGATTTTGATTTGCAGCAATTACTTTTTCATACACATTGCTAGTAATTTTCATAACAAGCCACACAACGCTTAATCCCAATGAGATCAAGCCCACGACGGGCGTGAGAAACCAGGAAAATACGATGCCGATCAACGCTAATGCCGCCCCTGCTATAGAGGGCACGCTTTTAACAACCTTCATCCAAGAAAGTACTTTCCTTTCTTGCAAGGTCAGCTTCTCATCAGGAGTTGTCGGAGAGAGCGAATTGTAGTGAATAATCTCGCCAGACGCGTCCGCAAGTTCTATGGCATCGGCGCCAATACTTGTTAAATTATATAATCCCGTGACCGGCGTTAGGTGTTTCCCGAGATCCATTAAAGACGTTTGATCGAGGAACAGTGCGCCTTGAGATGCTGTATTGACCAGATTAAATCCTTCAAAGATGCTCTGCTTATAGGCTTGCGCTATGAGCTTGTCCTTTGCCGGATGGTTAGGCGAGACGGCTTGCACGGAGCGAATATTTTGCAAGCTCTTCCTAAAATTAGCTGCATCGGTCAATGTTCTAGGCAGGCTCAATGCGGTGCCCGAGGTCCCTAAAACGTCGCTGACCTTTGAGGCAAATACCCTTTGCGGAGCGCTGAGATTAGGCAAAGAACAGACAACCTCCCCGACATGATTTCCTACGCGCAAAGCATCCCAAGCTCCATTAAGACTGCGGAAGTAGTCTGTCGTGTGATCAAAGAGATCCTTTTCGAGATGGGAAGCTACACCCTGCTCTTCATTTGGCTCCAAAGGGGTAAAAGCATTTATAAAGAATCTATATGGAGAATATGAAGGGGTAGTTGTCATTGTCTTAACAAACTCTAAAATTTAGGGCTAAACGATAACATTCCGTCCATTAACAGAACAGGTGCAGATTTTCTTTGAAGAACAACTACTACCCTCTCACAGCTACTTGCTGCAGCGGGTTAACAGAAAGCTGTTGCACCCGGCCTTGCAACGATGATACCTGCTTGGATTGATCATCGAGAGCCCGTTGCATTTTTTTTGGATCGCGATTTTCACCGAGCGGATCCACTAAATTTTTAAAGAAGAAGGATGCAATACTGAATATCAAGGCCGTGCTCAAGAAAAAGAGCACAGCGGGCATGGGCTTTTTCAGCAAATACCCCAACAGGGAAAGCAATCCCACTAAAAGATAGGACGCGCTCATGCCCATATTCAGTCCATTTAAAACGTTTTGCTGTTCATATGCGGCATCAGTGCGCAGCTTGAGATAATCGTCTCTAAGCCTTACCACTGAACCCGAAAATGTCGCCGCCGCGGCAATGCCTTCCACGTGTCTAATGCCGCTTAAAGAGGCTACGCGATTATGCCCTAATTTAATCAAATCTGTTATGGAATTCATGAGGTCAGTAAGTTTTATCCAAACATCGCGCTTCACCGCCGCTGTTTCTTCCTCAGAAGCATTGGGGCTCCATAAGGTATGCCATAGTTTCTTAACAGATATAACAAGGTCATTAAACTTGCTCACGCCTTCGCTACCACTCATAAAGTTCTTCACATCTCCGGCAAACAGACCTGCATTTTGCACGTGGGGGGACACCACGGTAACGCGCGACATCCACTGAATGACGTAATTGATCAGCTTCGCTGGATCTTTTGTCTTAAGAAAATCAATAAAGACCTGGATAAAATTCTTTGCCAAATAGGGATTGTGATTGACGAGAGCGTCTCTAGTCGGGATTAGCCCGTTGGATGAAATGCAGGATATAGATGACATCATTTGCCTCATAAATTAGAAAATTACAAGGGCAAATGTATATACAATACGCACATTATTTAATGCAACAATTCTGTGATTATAATTTTTTGTATAATTTTTGTTTTAATTTTTTGTTTTAAACAAAACGGAGCAATTGCTGCGCACCCTTGAGAAAATCCCCAACAGGAAGCGTTTTTTTACCCTCCACCTGTACTTCGATCAGTTGCAAAGCACCTTGGCCGCAAGCAACAAGCAGCTCTCCTTTTTGAGCAGGAAGCAGAAAGCCCGGCTCAGCGCTATGCGCCCTGAGCAAAGGCCGTGCGCGCTTGATCTTGATTCTCTTTTGCTCTTTTCCAAGAGAGATCAAGCACCATGCGCCAGGCGTCGGGGACAAGGCTCGAATGAGATTGTGCAAAGAGTGTGCGCTTGCGTTCCAGTCTATGCGCTCATCGGCCGCTTGGAGTTTAGGGGCAAATGTCACCTGTTGCTGATCTTGAGGAACTCTTTGCAGAGTTTCTTCAGCCGCCTGCATTAAAAAGGAAGGCAAAAGATCGCAAGCTAGCTGGCAAAGCTGCATTTCCAACTCTCCAAACGTCATGTCCTCAGATATGGCGATTTCTGAGGCGGCCACGATATCGCCTGCATCCATTTGCGGGGTCATTTCAATGATATTGATACCCGTTTTTTCCTCTCCGTTCATGAGGCAGCGCTGAATGGGCGCCGCGCCGCGGTATTTAGGCAAAAGCGAGGCGTGAATGTTAAAAGGACCCAAACGCGGAATAGCGAGCAGGTCCTTCTTAATGATTTCGCCATAGGCTACGACGAGAAATAAATCGGGGTTAAAGCTCTTCAGCAATTCCGCGTACTCGGGCGTTGAAATTTTATCTGGCTGCAGCAAAATAGACTTAGGTTCTTTTGCTAAAGCGATCTCTTTGACGGGAGAAAATGAGGAATGCAAGTGGCGGCCGCGAGGTCTATCCGGCTGTGTCACAATGGCGATAATGTTATAAGAATGTTTAAATAAAAATGAGAGGATGTGCGCTGCAAAGAGAGAAGTGCCGAAGAAAACAATGCGCATTTAGGGATAGTTTCCAAAAACTAAGAGTCTGTTTATAAAAATTTATAAATCGATTTTAGAGAAAAAGACGCAAAAAGTGAATTACAAATTTTCATAAACTGGCTCTAAACTCTTTCTTCCAAGAGTTCTTCCAATTCGTCGAAGTCTTCTTCTTCGGGCAGAGGTTGATGGGTGATTCCTTGGAAGCCGATCAGCCCGCGCCGCGAAGAGCGGCAAAATTCCACCCAGTGCTGCAAATGAGGATTGTGTTCGATTTCGCTCTCAATGACATCTAAGGCTTCCGAAAGCCGCAGTCCGGAGCGATACGTCAGTTTAAAAGCCTTGGAAAGGGCTTTTCTGGTTTCTAAAGAAAAACCGTGGCGCTTGAGTCCCACGAGATTAAGGCCGCCTAATTTATAAGGGGAACCAGAACCAATGGTATACGGAGGGATGTCATGCGTAATGCGGCTAAATCCCCCCACCATCGCATACCGGCCGATGCGGGAAAACTGATGCACAGGGGTCATTCCGCCGATAATAGCATAATCTTCAACGGTGACATGTCCAGACAGCATGGCCCCGTTGGCCATAATGACGCGATTGCCGATTTCGCAATTGTGCGCGACGTGACAGGAAGCCATGATCAAACAATCATCTCCAATGGTGACTGCAGATCCCTCTTGGCAGGAGGAATTAATTGTGACAAATTCGCGGATTTCACAATTTTTTCCTATCCGGACAAACGTCGTCTCCCCCCTATATTTTAAATCTTGCGCTTTGGTTCCTATGCATGCAGAAGGCCAGACAATGGTACCCTCTCCAATAGTCGTATTCCCATCAATATAGACATGGGATTTCACAACCACCTTATTGCCCAAGGTTACAGTACTTTTGATCACTGCATAGGCTTCTATGGTGACATTGTCCCCGATTTCTGCTCCGGGTTCAATGATCGCTGTTGGATGAATATTTGATCGAGACATGGGTATCCAATTCTTTACAATTTAATTGTTTTTCTCTAGAGGCATTAGAGTTGTTCTTTGTCAACCAGCGCAAATCCAATTTCTGCCTCCACAGCCGTCTGTTCGTTGACCATCGCTTTTGTCAAAAACCGACCGCCTTTATGACTGATGTGCTGCCCTGACGCATGCAATGTCAACACATCTCCCGGCACAACAGGCCTACGAAATTTAGCATTATTAATATTAAGGAGCACAGCGATTTTTTCACAGTTTCCTTTCTGGTGTATGAGTATGCCGCCTGTTTGTGCAAGAGCCTCCAATATGAGGACTCCGGGCATTATAGGAACGCCTGGAAAATGACCTTCAAAAAACTGCTCATTCACTGTGACATTTTTCTGTCCAATGATAACATTTTCTTCTAGGCTCATATAAATAATTTTATCCACCAAAAGGAAAGGATACCGGTGCGGCAATATTTTCGAAATTTCCTTCACATTTAGAATGATAGGTTGACTTGTAAGTGTAGCTCCCATCACGAACACTCCCTTTTAATCTGATGATATAGCTCATTGGCAAATGCGTTATTGGAAGAATGCCCTGCTTTCACAGCAATAATATGCGCTAGGAAAGGTATAGGGACTAATGACAAATCGCCAATGAGGTCAAGGACTTTATGGCGCACCATCTCGTCAGCAAACCGCAATCCTTCGGGATTGAGAATTTTATTTTCCTTGACGATGATGGCGTTTGTTAAATTTCCTCCTTTAACAAGACCTTTCTCTATCATAGGAGCGATTTCTTCATAAACAGAAAAAGTGCGCGATGGAGCAATTTCACTTTTAAAACACTCCGGCGAAAGAGCAAAGGAGTAGTATTGCGCTCCTATTGCGGTAGAGTGTGGATAATGCAGGGTATAACTAATCCGGAATTCATGAGACGGAATCGCAATGAGGTGGATACCTCCCTGAGACCAGAAAAGCGGCTTGGAGATCTTGACCACCTTTTTATCGGCTTGTAGTTCGCAAATTCCCGCTTTTTCAATCAGGGAGACAAATGCTGAGGCGCTTCCATCAAAAATGGGAACTTCGGATCCGGAAATTTTGATGAGGGCATTATCGATCTCGTATGCTCTAAGGGCAGAAAGCAAATGCTCTACTGTCTGAATGGTCGCTTTTCCATCGCCTAGAACAGTGCACCTGGGCGTTGCTTGCACATTTTCCAATCGCGCAGCTATTTCAGGCTGGTGAGGCAAATCCACTCTCTTAAAAACAATTCCCGTCTGCTGTTCATTGGGACACAGAGTTATTTTCACTTCTTGCCCTGAAAACACCCCAATGCCTGATGCATCCGCTGAGCGTTTTAAAGTGCGCTGTTTTTTTGCCGGCATGGGAATTTGATATTCAGCAAATGCCGCAAGTTCGCAAGGAAACGACAATAGTTACCTCAAAAAAATTGTGCATACAAATGTCTATGTACGCATTCGTCCATCTCAAATTATCATAAGAATTTAACTTATACTGAACTTTTCTTCAACATAATTTTATTCTTTAAACAAGGGTAAAAAATTAAACACGAGGGAAAATAGTAAGATGAATACAACAAGATATTTAAGAGAAAATCTCATCAAAAATCAAACTGTCCAAATTCAGAGAACATCTCTAAAGAGACTAATCATAAACGCCAAACTGGTGCTCCTTGCACTCGCCCCAGGCTAATCTGGTCACATCGCGAAATTATTTCTAAATTTTTTTTAAAAAATAATTAAAAAACAATTTAAAAGACCAGATCCGCATCCCTTGAAAAAAAGAAATAACAAAAAGAATTGTTACCAATCCAAAAGATAGAAAGATGATTCCGGCATCTCCCCAAAGGGAAAAAAAGGTGGAGTATTTATAGGGAACCAAAGTGCACGCAAGGACCCCGCGTTTGAATTCCTCGCCCGGCCCTCCAAAACGCGCAACAACTCTGCCCAAGCTATCGATCACCGCCGTCACCCCTGTATTGCATGAACGGAGCAAAGGGCGTCCATTCTCCACTGTGCGCAACCTGGCATGCACAAAATGCTGTTCGGGAAGAAGCGAATTAGGGTAGTAGTTATCGTTTGTCAAATTTACAAGAAAATCGCTTTCAGGAGGAGTGGTTTTGCGTATCGCCTCGGAAAAGGTCTCTTCGTAACAAATGGACACGCTTAAGCTTTTGCCCGACGCGCTTTTTAAAGGCCGGGTAGATGTCCCTTTGGAAAAAAAATCGCAAATGCCGTAGCTCTTTGTCAAAGAGCGCAACCCTTCAAAGGGCAAATATTCAGCCAAAGGAAGCAGCACCCTTTTATCGTACCTCTGCAGGTTTTGGGCATACGGAGAGAGAAGAAACGCCGAATTAAAAAACAGATCCCTCTCTCGATCCCAGTGATCCAGACCCAAAAGAATTTCCGCGTTGTAGAGATTGGACAAAGTCTGCGCCCAAAATAAATTGGTGGCATAGATTTTTTCTTGTCCATTGACTGTTTTTTTTTGGGCAAAAGGAAATGAGAGCGGAGGGAAAAAGCGTTCGGCCTTCTCTCCCTTTTTTTGAATAAAAAATCTGCACACCGCTTCAAAAGGATAAATGGGCAGATCCGCGTGCAGGGGCACAACGGCTTCGGGAAAGACGAGCAGGTCCCACTTTTCTTTTCGCTCTTCAAGATATCCGATAATATTTTCCCATTGCTCCTCTATAGGAATAAAAGAATCCAGGCGGCGGGGCATGAGTATTTTTTCGGAAGGCAGAAGCCCTGTTTGCACAATCCCGATGCTGAGCGCATTCTTTTGCAAATCGACGCATTTGCCATGATAGAATAAATGCCAGGCGCCAAAAAGATAGGGGAAGGCCGCCATTGTGATCCACACGCATAGCGAGAAAAAGCGCTTGTCCTCCCGAAAGCACTTTAATGCGCACAGATTGCTCGCCATGACCCAAAAAGAAAGGCCGAACACGCCAAAGAGTGCTGCGCCTTGCATGGGGGTAGCATCAAAAGCGAGCGCAAGGCCTATCGGATTCCAAGAGAAACCGCATAAGAGATGCACTCTAGACCATTCCAAAAGAGTCCAAAAAGAAGCGAGCGCAAAGAGGGAAAGAAATTTCATTCTCGCTTTCAAAAAGATGGCCAAAAGGCCAAATTGCATTCCTAACCCCAAGCAGAGAAAGAAATAAACAAATAAAATGTAGTATCCTTGGAACGCGATCGACGTCATCCAGGAAAGCTGCACCAGCTGCACGAGAAAAAACCAAAGAGTTGAAATCCAAAAGCGCTCTTTCTTGCGGCTCGATGCTTCAAAGAGAGTGAAAAATAAAGCAAATCCCAAAACGGCCGCCAAGGGACATAACTCTTTTAGACGGGCTGGCTGTCCCAAAGCGACGATGCAGAAACTTAACAAGAATGCTGTGATTTTTAGGTATCTGCGGATTTCTTTTTCTCCTTTTTATTTTTTTTTCGGCCGTACGCCAAAAGTAGAAACAGAGCGCCTGCGATACCGATGTTTTTCACAAACAGCGCCATCATTCCCCCGCGCTCTGGCCCCTGATGCATCCAAAAAGGGTGAAAGAGCAGCGTTGCGGGGATGAGAACGCACAACAACAGAAAAGCCCCCAAACGCACTGCCAAGCCGCATAATAAAAGCAGCGCCCCGAGAAAAGTCATGCAAATCCCCGCAGCCATAAGCGTAAAAGATTTATTTATGGCCATTTCAAAAATTTCCTGCAACCGAGCGTGGCTCATGCAGGCCGTCAGCACATCGCATAAGGCATTGACAAAGTGCTGCTCGGCGCTTTTAAAATCAAAAAGCACATAGCCCAGCGCGATAAAAAAAACAGCGCATAGGCACAATCGACCTAAAAAAAAGAATATGGATTGTAAAAACCCCATGATTCTACCTAATCATATCTGTTAAATTTCCAAAAAGAGGTATAATCACCTAATTATGAAAAAGCCGTTTAGAGAATATCACACCCTAGAAATTTTTAACTCCTTTGATCCGCAAGCGGGGCCTCTTGATCTCTTTTTGAGAAATTATTTCCGCGCCCATAAAGCCATTGGCGCAAAAGACCGCAAGGCCATTGCCGATGCCGTCTACGGCATTATGCGCTGGCGCGGGCTGTTAGACCACATTATACCCAAGCCGGTATCTTGGGAAAATCGCTATAGCCATTTTATGCAGTTTCAACCTGAGAAGCATCTTCAGGATGCGCAGATTCCCTTGCACATTCGCTTAAGCTTCCCCAAAAATCTATTTAACATCTTAAAGGGAAATCTCAACGAGGAGCTCCTCGCCCCCTTTTGTCTTGCTTGCAATACGGCTGCTCCTACGACAATTCGCGTAAACGCGCTCAAAACCGAACGCAAAACGCTTCTGAATGCCTGGAGCTCTCTCTTTTCCCTCTCGCCCTGCTCACTGGCGCCTCATGGCATCACGTTTCACAAGAAAATCAATTTATTTGGTTTACCTGAGTTTAAGCAAGGTCTCTTTGAAGTGCAAGACGAGGGCAGCCAATTGATCGCAGCGCTCGTCGACGTCAAACCCGGAGAGCTCATTCTCGATTTTTGCGCCGGCTCGGGAGGAAAGAGCTTGGCGATTGCGCCCAAGATGCAGGAAAAGGGACAAATCTATTTGCACGATATCCGCCCGCTTGCCCTGCAAGAGGCGAAAGCGAGATTGAAGCGCGCCGGCGTGCAGAACGGACAGATTCTCCTTTGTGATGCCGCGCATAAGCACACTTTAAAAAATAAAATGGACTGGGTTCTCGTCGATGCACCCTGTAGCGGGACGGGCACGCTGCGGCGCAATCCCGACATGAAATGGAAATTTGAGGAAAACACCCTCTTGCGCTTGTTGGAAGAGCAGCGCGCGATTTTTCAAGAAGCCCTATCTTTTGTAAAGCCCGGGGGCAAGATCGTATACGCCACCTGCAGCGTCCTAGCGGCAGAAAACAACTTGCAGGCCGACTTTTTCGAACGCACTTACGCCCTCAAACGGATCGCCCCACCATTTGTCTCCATCCCTGCAAAAGATCAAATGGACGGATTTTACGGCATCGCTTTTCAAAGAAGATTTGAGGATAATAATACGCTTTGATATATTCCCACTTATGAAAAAGTGGTTTTTTGTTATCGCAGGGTGTTTGCTTCCCGTTTTGTGTGTGTTAGGAGATAGCTCTCCTTTTGCTTCCTTCGACGAGCCGCAGGATATTATCGTGTATAACCGCATCTTAGCGAAGGTCAACGGCAAGACCATTTCCGTCATTGACGTGATGAAGAAAATGGATCTATTCCTGCAGCGCTATTATCCCGAGCAATCCGCATCGAAGTTAGCGCGGTTCCATTATTACTCCAAGCACTGGCGCGATTCGCTAACGCAAATCATCGATCAGGAACTCATGTTGGCCGACGCGGAACATATCGAATTGAAAGTCTCCGATGCAGAAGTGCGCGAAGAGGTCTTAACGCGTTTTGGTCCTAATATTATGGCCACTTTGGATAGCATCGGCGTGACATACGAAGAAGCCCGAGAACAAATTTACAACGAAATGGTGGTTCATAGAATCATGTGGTACCGCGTTCATTCCAAAGCGCTGCGCGCGGTCAACCCGCAAGATATCAAAGAGTCCTACTGCCTCTATTGCAAAAAAAATCCTCCCGTCGAAAAGTGGCGTTACCAGGTTTTATCGGTGCGCTCTCAGCAGCAGGAAACTGCACAAGCTCTCTCCGAGCGGGCCTTCGAGTTATTGCGCGAGGCCCACATCGCCTTTTCCTCTCTGCCCGAAGAATTGAAACCGCAAGAAGAGAATGTCAGCGTCGCTTTATCTCCCGAATTGGAGGGCGATGAGAAAAATTTATCTGCAGCACATAAAGAAGTCCTTAAGAAGTTAACTCCGGGAACGTTCAGCCAGCCTATCGCTCAAGTTAGCCGCGCTGACAACTCCACCGTCTTTCGGATTTTCTTTTTAATGGAAAGTCAGAAGGAGGAACCTCTTCCTTTTGGAAAAATGGCCGAAACATTGAAAGATCAACTGTTTCAACAAGCTGTTGCTAAAGAAAGCTCGCAATACATCGCCAAATTGCGAGAGCGGCTGGGCTATGATGAAAAACACATGATCGAGGTTCTCCCAGAAGACTTTCTCCCTTTTGCGATGCGATGAACGTCTATAAACCTTCCGAATTAATCGCTCTTTTAAAAGCTCATGCCACTGCCGCGAAAAAAAGGTTTTCGCAAAATTTTTTAATCGATGCAAACATCTTAAATAAAATCGTCTCCGCGGCTCATATCCAAAAAGGCGATGCCGTCTTGGAAATTGGAGCCGGTCCCGGCGCGCTGACGGCCGCGCTATTAAAAAAAGGCGCCCGCGTCACCGCCATTGAAATCGATCTCCAATTAATACCCATTTTAAAATTATTAGAAGGGGAAAACACTTTAGAAATTATCGAGGGCGACGCTCTATCTCTTCCTTTAGACGCGCTCTGCCAAGCAAGAGCCGAGGAAAACACTAAAGTAAAAGTAGTCGCCAATCTTCCCTATCACATCACGACTCCTCTGCTCGCCCGCTTATTGCCTCTACACCAGTGGGTAGAATCGCTCACAGTGATGGTGCAAAAAGAATTTGCAGACCGCATGCTCGCACACGCAGGGACATCTGACTATAGCAGCTTTACGCTCTTCGTTCAGTTTTACAGCCGCATCCAGCGCTGCTTTAACATCAGTCCTTCCTGCTTTTATCCGGCCCCTAAGGTGCATTCCACCGTTGTGAATTGCCAGTTAAAATCTTTTCCGCTTACCAAGGAATCTGTAAATGCCTTTTTCAAAATGACGCGCACCGCCTTTCAACAACGTCGCAAGATGTTGCGCTCTACCCTAAAAGCGCTCTACCCCCTTTCACGCCTCGACGCGGCCCTGCAAGCGCTACATATCTCCTTAAACGTCAGGCCGGAAGAATTATCGCTGGATCAATTTTTACTGCTTTTCCGCGACCTTGAGAGATAAAATGTGCCTGCGAGGATAGCAAAGCCGAACAAGCCTAAGACCCAAGAGAGATAGTAAGAAATCCACTTCTTGCACGCCGTCCATCTCATCCACAGGCTATGAGCAAATGTAGGCTCCACATCTTTAAGGGCAAATAAGGGAGACAGCGCGCATGTTTTCTCTTCTGATACAATGCGCACTTGCCCGACTTTCTGCCCTCTGCGAATGGGCAGAGACACGGCGTCATCCCACTGTATTTGCGAATGGAAGGTCTGCTCTTCGGAAGCAAAATATTCTACGATGAGATCTTGAGGAAGGACGGCTTCCAATAGTGTCTTTCCTCCCTTAATGCTCGAAGAAAAGCTGTCGAATTCTTTTGAAAAGAGGGTTCTGCTCATCTTTTTTTCATTAAAGGCCGCCTCAAACAAAGCTATCGCATCCTTATATCTTTGCTCCAGCTGATCGCATCCCAAAAGAACGCAAATGAGCTTTCTTTGAGGATCTTCCGCTGCAGCCACGATAGTATAACCTCCTGCGCTAGTATATCCCGTTTTAATACCCATTGCCTTAGGGTAATAAAATTTCGAGCCTGGCTTTACTAAAGCATTGTGCTGATACAGAAAGGATTCGGGCTGCATATTTGTAGCGGGACGCGTGCATTTTACTGTTTTGACTATCTTGCAAAGCAGTGGATTTTTCACCGCTTCTCTAGCCAAAAGCGCCATGTCATAGGCCGTCGTAACATGATCCGGCCAGGGTAGGCCGTGGGGATTGCAAAGATGCGTTTGAGTGCATCCCTTACTTTTTGCGTACGCGTTTACCTCGTGCATAAACTGCGGAACGCTGCCGGAAACATAATGAGCTATTGTATTGGCCGCGTCATTTCCCGAGGCGAGCATGAGTCCATATAATAAGACTTCGAATGAAAGGGCCTCTCCGACTTTAATGCCCATGTGCGTCCCCCCATACTCCAGTCTATGGGAAGGATGCTTGCTCCCCGCTACGCGTCTCACGTGAGGGGCTACAGTGGCAACCGTCTCGTTATCGGCCACTATCACATCCTTTAAAGAAAGATCGGTCTTCTTTTCTAAGGCATAGAGGGCTGTGACAATCTTTGTGATGCTGGCGGGAAACATCGGTTGATGGGCATTTTTTTCATAAAGCACCGCACCTGTCTCGGCATTCATTAAAATGGCCCCTTTTGCGGATACCTCGACTTTTATTGAGGCCCCTTCCAGGTAGGGCAAAAAGAAAAAAAGAAGGAGAAATAGTAACATATGTCGTTCGTTATTATCTATTTAGCAAAAACAACACACCCTATCAATTTTGCTATTACCTTTAAAAAAATAGGAAAACATGGTCAATTAAAGTTTTTACTTTACACATCTTGACAACCTCCCTCTAAGGGGGTAAACTATAATTAGATGTCGGGGGCGAGGAATAGGAGGGTGAGATGATCAACCCAAAGAACTTAGAAGAAGCTTATCTCGAATTTTCAACCAACCTTCAGAAATGGGTGCCTGAAGGGGTAATCAACGTCGACTTAAAGCTACTTCATGAACTTGGACTTTTGAATCACACCGAGTGGGAAAATTCGATCAACGACTCTCATCTAACACAATATTTTCACATCATTGAAACACAGGATAAAGTCACTTTATTTAACGACCAATTTGCCATTTGGATCGTCCCGCAGCTCATCAATGATACTTCTATCACCACTACCTATATCGCCCTTGTCCAAGGGGTAAAACCCCATCTCGAAATCGTTTATACAACGATAGGTGTATATAATGCACCAAAATACATTCTCAAAGTCCTGCAGCATTTCCTCATGGAAGTGCAAGATACCGAAAAAGCTCTCTCTTCTCTAGGCAAAAAATCCAGTTAAGGCGCTTGATTTTTTTACCACAGAGAGAAATTCGATTCTGTGTTCTCTGTGGTAAAAAAAAACAAATGTCACTTAGTAAATTAGCAAAGCATCGACAATTTTTTGCGCGAGTTTGCGGAAAATAGGCGCTTGTGCATCGTCATGCGCGCCTTCGATGGAATCGAGCTGGCCAAGTGAAAAATCGATCACTGTCGTGGGATGTCCCTTTTCAAAGAAAACGAGATCGAGAATGGAATTGGAATCGACATAATCATAGTCCGCACTGGCGCTAATGACTTCAGGTCCAAGGAGAACTTCTTGTGTATAAGTGTCGATTAATTTGACTTCCGCCTGAATGGACTCGCGATTTTCCGTTCCTACAATGTTCTTTCTTCTTTCTCCCGTCGTAGGATTTCTATCATAGCGATAGCCGATCCTGTCATCAGTGTCAGACAAAATAGTGACGAGCAATTGTTGAGAACCTTCGCCTTTGACGAAGGTAAAACAGCCAGAGGTACTCAATGCTTGAATAATGGCGCTTGTCAATATGCCATCGCCGTCTCCTTTGACAAAAGGAACGCTAATCGTCGTCTTCTCGCCGCTGTCTTTGCTAAAATGGTATCCGCAACTCGATAAGAAACACAGGGGCGCATAGATAAGCAAAAGCAAAAATCGGCTTTTCACCGCACTTCCTCTTCACCTATTTTCAGCTTATCTAAGCGCTTTGCAGCCAATTCCGCTACCTTTGTCGCAGGGTATTTGGCTAAAATGCGGCTGTAATAAATCTGCGCGGCATGCGGCTTTTTCGTCCTTTCGTAAAATCGCCCCGTATCGTAGAGATTGCTCGCAAATAATTCTTGCATCTCCAAAAACATCTTTTCCGCTTCAGCAATTCTCTCCTCTCCAGGAAAGCTAAACTTGAATTTTTTAATATTGATCTCCGAGAGATCGAGATAATCTTGATCCGGATACATGTCTTTGGATTGAATGAGATAGACTTCTGCAACTCCAATATAACTCTCCACGGAAAGAGGATGCTTGGGGAAGCGGCGGATCAGGGTCTGATAGGTTTCGACGCTCGCCTTGTATTCTTCCTGTTTTAACAGGAGTTGCGCCTTATTAAAAAGGGCATGCGCCGCTAGCTCATGATGAGGAAGCGCTGTGAGCACCTCATCGTAAATCGCAATAGCCTCTTCCTTTGCCGGAAGCCACTTGGGCATGCTATGCCATCCCAAAATGTGTTTTTTTGCCCCATGATGGAAAAGCTCGGCAATTTGGAACTTGTATTGAATCGCCTCTTCAAAAAATTTGGGCGTGGCCTGCTTTTTTAAGTACTGAGTTAAATAGTTGTTAGCATCTTCCAATTCACCGACATGGAAATAAGCAGCTCCTAAATAAAAACAGACCTCATCGGCAAAAGGCGTGGAGGCAAAGTTATGCATCAAAATGAAAGCCTGCTGGATCACTTCTTCCCATTTTTGCTCCTGATAAGCCTGCAGGGCCGCGCTATAGTGTTCCTGAACGGATAAAGTCGCCACATATTCGGAATTGATGAGCCTGCCTTCTTTTACCGTATAAGAGGCACACAAAGAAAAAGGAGAAACTAAAACGAGAAAAAGTAAAAAAAAGTTTAACATTGGAAAATACACGAGTAAACAAAACAAAGATATCCTAGCAAAATGATTTTGTCAAATTGATGTCTCTCCTTTTCTTTTTTTCTAGGTATACTTTGACGGCAAAGAAGATTTTTGAGAACAAAAGGAGCTGCGGACAAGAGCGCCTGCAAGAGAACCTTTGCCTATGCGAATAGCCATCTGAGAAGAATCGGTTAAATTCCTTCTGCTGACGCGATGCAAAGGATACGCGTGATGCGTTCTAGTGTCGCCCGACTCCTGCAAAGTCAAATTAAACACGATATGTGTCAGTTGGTTTTTCTTATGCATGTCAAGAATGTCTACATGATGGCTTATGTTTGCCTTACCCTTAAAGCGGCGGTCTCCTGTTGTTCCTATAACGAAAATCGGCTGCCTGCTCGCCATTTCTTTAATCGCTGCTACGCAATCGAGCGACCATCCCACATATTTTGCCGCACGCTTACTCACACATCCGTGCCAGTAATCGTCGCCTACGTCATCAATGGATGTCGGAACCCTGTCTATACAGACAGTTCATGATAGCAGAAAGAAACTAAAAGTAAAAAATTTTAATTATAGTGATATGTAAGTTAGGCGACACTTATCGATTTCGTACCCTTCTGGTTTGCAAACACGCAACTCGCGATCATCGATGCCATCCACATATTCATAGGGAACACTACCTTTAAATGCTTTTAAAACAACGCCCTCATCTGAAGGCTGTTCGCCATTTTTGTTATAAAGAGGGCGCTTGAGAACGTGCGCTAATTCAAGACACGCCCTATCGAGCATATCTGAAAATTTGGCAAGGCATTCATCAGGATAGGTATAACTTTGAAAGAGAACAAACTGTTGTGTTTTTTCTTCCCAAAGTAAATACACCATGCAGCGAGCGATAATTGTTCCTTTTTTGTTTTTGACGGACATCATACGAATTTTTCCATCGAGCAGATAGGCCAAAAGACATTTGTTTTTTTCCGGATACAAATTAACATTCAGGCAAGATCCGCTCACTTCAGTTCCCGAAACTAATAAGTCACAAGCATCCGCGCCAAAAATAACTTGGAAGCTTCCATCGTCTTCAAAACAGACATCTGTGTTCCAATTCCTCCACAGTTCTGGGTCTTCGGAGTAGATTTTAAGTGTATGCTCAGAGGCAGTGGGATCTTCGCGCTCTGTTTTAAATGTGCGATTTAAGACTCTTAGCACGTAATTTTTAAGAAAAGGAAGGACCTCTTCTTTATCGGAAAGGGTATTGAGCTTGTTCGCATAGGTGAAAATGGCGTTTTTGCCGCTTTGGCGGAATGTGCCAAACATGTCAAAGAACTTATCGTTAAATTCCTCGGCGTCGATATGCAAAACATTCGAGGGCAGATCTTGCAGCTGCTCCTGCAGCTCTTGTGGACTTTCGACACTCGTCAAGCGCTCTATAGCGCCGCATTGAACCAGCTGCGCGCAAATTTGCGCTGAGCGAAGCACTTGTTGAGACTGTTTTGTTGGTTCTCTTAGAGCAAGCTGCCTATCTTTAGCAAAAATCAAATCACGCAGAATGCTGATTTTTTCTTCTTCGGAAAGTTCGGAGCAATCTAATACCACTTGTAAATTCTGTAATAAGATGCGTATCTGCTCTTGATTTCTGAAAAATTTTTGATTTAAGAGTTCTTCTACTCTTTTATCAAAATCCACTAACTCGGTAGTGAGAACACACTGATGCATCTTATTTAATTTCACTGTGACTTCCACATAAGGAGGAATCTTTTTAAGATATAGAGCTAACTGCATAAAAACGAGTTGCAACGCATTACGCTTGGATTTTTGACTTTTAGTTATGGCAAAAAGAGAAGGATTGAGGAGTTTCTGTATAAAAGAAGCAGATAAAGAGGCGCGCAAATCAGGATCTCTTAAGTTATTTAGAGTTTCAAACAAAGCCCAATGCGCATCCAATACAGCGCTTGGTATCTTATGTGCTCGGCAAGAAAGGATAATGGAAGCAATCCATTCTAGTTTTTGCGTTTGAACATAAGGATTGTCTATTTTCAAGAGATCATTTAAGCACTCGTGACATTTTTCTATCAGGGGCTCGCAATCCTTGGCATACTCTAAAAGCGAAGCATACCAGACAAGCATGCGCATTTTTGCCGTTTTGAATTCTTTATTGGAATGCAGGCTTGTAAGGGCATATTCCCATTCGAGCTTTTGAATGAGCTCTTTGGGAACCGCAGTGTTTTCTAATCGAGACAATACGCCAGGAATGTCGGACTCTTCGCTTTTAGAAAATAATCCCAATTCTGGATAGTTCTCCTTGAGCATTTCTTTTTCCGGAAAAAGGATATCGCTATATCCGGATGCTGCCTCTGGATACGTTCTTATAATGTGTGCAAAAAATAGAATGCGGGATTCAATTCCAAGTTGATGATCAACTATCCAATCATAAGGAGGAATCGAATCGCTTTTGTGGACAATGTAAGCCAGCTCCAAACGCGCAGCTTCAGGGAGGGAGCATAGCTGCATATATTCTGAAAATTCTCTCCCATGAATTTTAGCAGCCTCCCTTGCTAAAGCAAGCTGTTGTTCCGAAGAAATATTAAAGGCGGCAATGTGTTGATAAGCAGCAGCAGATTGGACAATAACAATCTTGGCTATAGCAAGATGATGAATGAGATCGTTTAGATTAAAAATATGAAATTTTTCAGAAAAAATATGAAATTTTTCAGAAACAGCTACTGGATCTTGTTGTGCGGCAATTGTAACGAGTTCAAAGCATTCCTGCTGATTTCTAATCCTAAAATGGCAAAACCAATCCGTGAATGCTCTTCCGCTTGTTTCAGCGATCTTTTTAAGAAGAGCGAAATACTTCTCCTCGCCAAAATCAAATTCGGGCAAATTTTCACAAACAATTCTTGGGACCCCCTTGCAAATCTCACAAGCGACTTTAAAGCGTTCTTCTTCATCAAGCCCCAATTTCTTTAAATTCTTTATCACAACCTCTCCATCTCTTTTTGCAGCGTATTTAATGAGATCGAAAGCACTGCTTTTATCCGTAATTTGATATAAGGAATACTTATTAAAAAAATCTGCAGGCCAATTGTCTATGGTAATTTTTGCACACGCAATCCGTAAATTCTCATCGAAAGCGTCAAATCCTTCTATTTTAGTCAAATCGACATATTCATCGCCTAATATCCCCGAACTAGAAAAATCTTCGCCCCTCAAGATGTCATACTCCGCACAAGCCTCTTCTCGCTGGGTCTCTACTTCTTCCTCTTCTTTTCGCAAAGGCAAAAGGGAATTCAATCCCAAAATCAAGTGACGATAAACAATAGGCAAATCTAGTGAATAATCCTCTATGTCTTTGACTTGTTGAACGATTGTTTTTAAAGTTGCGGATGAAAAGCCCTGTTTAAAATCCTTGCATTCCGTTTTCAATTGTCTTGAAATGAAAAAAATATCTCCCCCTTCGAAACCTTCCTTCACAATCTGAAGAACGCGGGATACAATGCTTTCCTCTGGATGCAGATCCGCAGGCTCCTCGTCCAAGAGGATAGGAATCGGAGAGGGATAATTATTTTGAGTTACCCCAAATATTATTGCCATAACAACCTTAAATAATTGTATATTATATTAGATTTTAAATAACTAGTCAATTAAGTAATTTTTTAAATTTAAGTTATTAACGACGGAGAGATTAAACCCAAGAAAAGGATTTAATAGCGCGCAATGTATTAATCTTTTTTTCAAAAATAGGGTGATCTTCCACGCCCCACGTCGCATCGATGTGCAACATGCCTACTTTGCCCTGTGCCGATAAGAACTCAATCTCTATGGCAATATTTCCAGGGTAAGCGCGAAAGACCTCTTTGATGGCCAAAATATGGCTAAGACGCAAGATGTCTGCGTCTAAAGAGAGGTGCAATTTTGTTCTTTTTTGAGCTGTGACGCCCTTTTCTGTTGGCTTTTCCATCCGTTTTTTCTCTTTTTGCGCTGAATGCTTGGCTTGAGCGCAAGCCAAATCATATGCTGACCGACACGCCGTGAGAAGCTCTTGAGGATCGCCCCCCAATGGCATCAGCCAGCGGCACTGCAAGCGCAGCTTTTCTTCATACATCTCTTTGTGCACAATCGCGCACAGCATCTGGTTTTCAAAGAGCACTCCGCTGTGCTCTTCATAAAGGTCCGACCAGATGGGAAGCTCGCAAGATTCGCTTCCATCGCCAATGGTCAAGATAGCAAATTTTCGCTGATTCTTGGAGGAAATTTTTACCGAGCTGCCCTCTATGATGCAGGTAATTGCTGAAACGCTGCCATTGGGCTGCTCTTCCAGTTCGGAAAGGGAAATGCAGTCAAGACTTTCGCATAGCTGACGGTACTCGTCAAGAGGATGTCCATTGAGATATATACCGAGCAATTCGAATTCGCGCTTTAATTGCATTTGCCTCGGCAGCGGGTCATGTCCTTGAGGAGGATGCGTAAAGCGATCCTCTTCTTTTTCGGTCTTTATCAAGGAAAAGAGATCCCTAATGCCCCGCACTGCTTCGCTTTGCGCTTTAGAAACTGAGGTGACCATCGGCTCGATGCTGTGGATCAGTGCGGGACGCAGCCATCCGGTATAATCAAAACATCCCGATTCGATGAGCAGCTCGATTGTTTTTTTGCCCACCTTGCGCATATCCATTCTGCGTATAAAATCGTAAAGAGAGGCAAAGGCGCCTCCTTTGCTTCTTTCTTCGAGAATGCACTCCACGACGCCCTCGCCTACTCCTTTAATAGCGCCCATAGCAAAGCGGATGCCTTTATCCGTTGCGACGAATTCCTTGCTGGATTCATTAATATCGGGGCCCAAGATAGCAATGCTGAAGGACTGGCATTCGCGTATTGTCTTCGTGACCTTGGAGAGATCATCGCGATCCGACGTCATCAGCGCCGCCATCCATTCGCTGAGATAATTCGCCTTCACATAAGCTGTGGCATAACTGAGATATCCATAGGCCGCCGCATGCGATTTATTAAAGCCGTAGGATGCAAATTTTTCGATCTTATCGAAGATGAACATCGCCGTCTGCTCATTAATCCCGTTGGCCAAAGCTCCTTGGAGGAACTTGGCACGCTGGCGGGCCATTTCTTCCTTGTCTTTTTTCCCCATGGCGCGCCGGAGCACGTCACCCTCGCCTAAGCTGTAACCCGCGAGTAAACTCGCCAGCTGCATCACCTGTTCCTGGTAGACCATGATGCCATAGGTTTCCGCCAGGGTCTTTTCCATCAAGGGATGATCGATCTCAATGGCTTCCCTACCATGTTTGCGATTGATAAAAGAGGGAATCATTTCCATAGGGCCTGGTCGATAGAGCGCTCCTACGGCTATGATCTCTTCAAATTTATCGATATGCAGCTGTTTAGCAAGATCTTGCATGCCGCCCGACTCTAATTGGAATACGCCCATCGTCTTTCCCTGATTGAGAAGATCAAAAGTTTTTTTGTCTTCTAAAGGCAGGTTGACCCAATCTATCACTGTACCCTGCTTATTCTTGATAGCCTCGACGGCGTGCTGCAGAGTAGTGAGCGTCTTTAAACCGAGAAAATCAATTTTCAACATGCCGACGCTTTCAACCGGCTTCATCGAATACTGGGTAACGGCCATTTCTGAGTCTTTGGAAACGCAAATGGGAATGTGTTCGAGCAGGGAATCTCCTGAGATAATAATGCCCGCTGCATGGATGCCGGTATTGCGCACGGAGCCTTCCAATTTCTTGGCGATATCGAGAAGGCGATGGACGTCGCTGTCTTCCTGGTAGAGCCTCTTGAGTTCAGGGTCGATCTCAAGGGCTTTATCTATCGTCATGTTGAGATCTTCCGGCACGAGCTTGGCAATCTCGTTGACGCGTGCCAAGGGCAGGCTGAGAACCCTTCCCACATCTTTGATCGCCATCTTCGCTTTCATGGTGCCAAAAGTAATGATCTGAGCTACTTTATCCTTTCCGTATTTGGATACCGTATAATCGATCACTTCGCCACGGCGATCCATGCAAATGTCGACATCGATATCAGGATAGGCGATGCGCTCGGGATTGATGAAGCGCTCAAAGAAAAGATGAAAGCGCAAAGGCTCGATGTCCGTCACTCCGATGAGATACAAGACGATCGATCCCACGCCCGAGCCCCTTCCCGGTCCCATGGGAATCGCATTGCGCTTGGCCCAGGCAATAAAATCCCATACGATGAGAAGATAATCTCCCATGCCTTTGGGAAGAATAATGCTCAGCTCATACTCCATGCGCTCGCGCACGACCGCAAGAGGATCTTTATCGGGATACATCTCTTTGACTTTTGCCAAGCGCTCCGAGGTATATCTTTTGTCAATTCCCTCTTCGCACAAATTTCTCAAAAAGCGTTCGGCTTCGCAAAGGCGCTCTTCTTTGGTAAAAACTTTGCCTTCCAGATGCGGAGGAACAAACACGGGATAAAAGCGCGTTTTGAAATCAAATGCAAATTGGCACTTTTCGGCAATTTTCACACTGTTTTCGATCACTTCGGGAATGTCGGCAAACAAGCTGCTCATCTCTTCGGCAGACTTAAAGTAAAGCTCATGTGTATAGGAGACGAGGCGTTTGGGATTTTTGCCGCGCGCCTTCACATTGCCGTGCGAATCCCTTTCCCATATCTCACAAGGCTCACCGGATTGAATATTCATCAGAATTTCATGCGCGCGCCAATCCTCGCGCTGGATATAGCGCGTATTATTTGCCGCAACGCAGGCAATAGACAACTCCCTGGAAAAAGCGCTTAAACGGCAATTGACCTCCTCCTGTGTTTTCATAGCATCGCGGTAGAGCTGCATTAGCCAAGGCTCTTCCGGCATGCCATCTGCGCGAATATTTTCCTCGCTCATGTGATGGCGCAGCAGCTCGAAGTAATAATCTTCTTTAAATACTTCGCGATACCAGAGGATTTCCGAACGCAACTGCTGGTTATCGCCCTGGGTAATATAGTGCGCTAGGCTGCTATTATGCGGACCAGACAGACACACTAGCCCATCGGCATGCTGCGCCAATAATTCCTTATCGATGCGCGGAGTGTAATAAAAGCCTTCCAAGTGCGCTAAGGAACTCAAGCGACAAAGATTCTGGTAGCCCTTTTTATTTTTGGCTAGCAGCACGATGGGAAAGCCGTGCGGCACTCCCGGGATGCGTTTTTTATCAAACCGCGAGTGTGGAGCGACGTAAAGCTCGCAGCCTATGATCGCTTTAACGCCTAAGCCTTTACACGCTTTGAAAAAATCGACAGCACCATACATGTTGCCTTGGTCCGTCAAGGCTAAAGCGGGCATTTTGCATTCCGCGGCTTTCTCAGCTAAAGCGTCAACTGACGCCGATGAATCGAGAATGGAATACTGCGAATGAACGTGAAGAGGAATCCATGCCATAACACTCCTGAAAGCAGAAATTCTCTCAGCTCTACTTCAGATTTGTCAAGGAACTAATGCAGCATTGATCTGCTCGGCAAAGAAACTAAGATCGGACAGGTGCTTGTCATGTGGCTCTTTGACGCCGATAAATTTTTTATTTTGTCCTCTAATCGCATCGTCGAGCAGTCTCTTGGCAAGAGAAGCCTCAGCTGTTATGATGCCGTCATTAATAATCTTCGAACTATCGTGCAATACCGTATTTTTTTGGACATCCGCTGTTTGAATAATGATTTCGGGAACTTTTAAGCGCTTGGAAGATACAACAGAATTTAAATTCCAGCCAAAGGCCTTAGTTGCAACCTTTGCCACCCTTCCCAAGCAGGATGTTTCTCCCATCACTCCGGATGCTGCCGAGCTTAAATCGGAAAACGTCCTATTTTTAACGAAGGCATATTTTATTCCTTCTTGCAAAGCATGTGATTCCAGCGCTTGACCTTGCACTCCGCCGCCGATGGAATAAGACCATCCAATAATTTCTTTCGCCCCGATTCCTTTTTGAGCATCTTCCAAAAAACGCAGCATGGCGCGATAGGCCTTTTCCATAGTTTTACAATTAGGCAATCCCGAACTTGCACCCACCCCTGGGTAATTAAACACAATTCCATTGGCATGAATTTCGCTCAAAATAGGTTTTAATTCTTTGCCATGCGCTATTGCGCGCTCGTAAAGACCTCCGTTTCCATTGGCTACCAGCATCCACCTGCCATTATGCAGAGTGGATTCGCGCCCCAAGATCATCGCATCTATTTTTTCGCCGTCTACTTCAATGCTAAAGCGTTTATACTTCCAGTTGGCATCCTTGAGAATATCTTGGCGCACTGCTTGAGCTTTTTGCGCATTCTTTCCTTGAGATGCGGGTAAAAAGACGAGTTTGCCCAAAACAAAATGTAACAGGTTGTAAATGGCGATGGGGAAAAAAATAATGGCTAAAATGTGTTTGGCGATGCGCCAGGTTTTGCTCTCGGTATTCCACGCATAGTCTGGAGAAAGGGTCTCTGAGGAAGCCAAATCTTTTTGCGTCTTCGCAAAATAATCAGCTTGGTTATAAAACGCCTTATCGCCGCTCAATTGCGTTGCAAAAGAAATTTTAACAAAAGAAGCCATAATTAAACTCCATTTATTTAAATAATGGCTTTTAATTATAGCTGGTTTTTAATAAAAAGTAAACGAAGCTATCGCAAACCAATAAACTTATTATATTCTTGCCGACAAATAACAATTGCTTTCTCAAGCTGTTCGTTAGCTTTCTCAATAGATTCTATTAAATGATCGTCTACTTTCTTTTGACTTTCATAAATTTTTAAAACATTTTCAATAGCAGAGTACACAACTAAAGCTTTTGTTCTATACATAAAAAAATTATTTATGCGCACTAGAGAAAGGCCTGTCAAATCGGGCAGCTCTTTTTTTGTCTCATATAAACGATTACCTCGCTTGCACAATTTTTGGGATAGCGCTTTCACTTTAGCATAGCGTTCTTCTCTATCCAGCTCTTCTTTCGGAACTATTTTTATCTTTTCGGGCGCAGTAGTACTATAAGCGCCGATTTCTGTTTGTAGATTTTCAGACAGTACACTAATATCTCGTAGCCATTCTACAAAGTAAGGTTTAAAGGTGGCTATCTCGTTTCCTATTCTTAAAAGACCTAAATGGATAGACCGGCGTGCGAGCGCCTCCTTTCCCCTTGTTAAAATACAACCTTTGAACACCAACTGCGTTTGAAGACCGCTAATAAAGATATCCGCATGGCCCTGCCGCATAGTACACTCTTCGAAACGAAGATTGGGAATGCGTTTCTCTATCAAGGTATTCATTAAGTCATAGGTGACAATAGAATTTTTAAATGTTAAGTGACCAAGAGAGAGCTTCTGCAAACGTTGAAGGGTCAACTGGGAATTGCCAAAATGAGAAATGGTCAAATCGGAAGACTGTTTTTCTTTAAACTGCCAGGTTTCAGGAGTCATAGTCTTTGTGGCATTCACACTATCTTCACTATGCTTTAAACCTATAGCAGACATTTTTGACCTTCTTTGTTTTGTAAATTTTAATTAACATTAATTGTATCAGATCTTTCCTTTGTTATAAAATTATAAAAAAATATTAATACTACAAAAAACTTTAACCCTTAGGTGCGAGAAACAGACACGCCAGCCTCTTCCTCCGCGGCTTCCGCTTCTCCTTTTGGATTGGTTTTAATCTTCCACAGCGGCAATAAAAGCAGTACGGAAACAGCCGCGGCCACTCCTAAAACAATAAAGAACCCATTCCATCCGACAGATTCGATCACCTTGGTAATCGGATAACCAGCGGTAGCAGCTCCGAGATAAGCCACCCAACCTGTAAATCCTGAAGCAGAACCAGCGGCTTTTTTATGAGAGAGCTCCGTCGCGGCCATTCCGATGAGCATCTGTGGGCCGAAGATGAAAAAGCCTACTATGAACATAAGTAGATAATCGAGGTAAAGCAAGCCAGCTGGAACGAAATAGAGCCCCAGCAAAGCAAAGATGACCGCTAAACTAAATAACACATTAACAGGACCTCTGCGCCCCTTAAAAATGCGGTCCGATGCCCATCCAGCAGTCAAGCTTCCGCACACCCCGCCTGCTTCGAACCAGAAGATGCTTCCATAGGCCGCCATCATCTCATAGCCTTTTGTCTTCATCAAAAAAAGCGCACCAAAATCATTCACAGCCTGACGGATGACATAAACAAAGAAATAGGAAAAGGCTAAAACCCAGATATACTTATTAGTTAGGACATATTTAAAGAGGATTTCCCGCACGGAAAGGCTTTCTCGCTCTATGGTCCTTTTGGCGGTGGGATAGTCATCTTTAAATTTTTCTATAGGGGGAAGGCCGAGCGATTGGGGCGTGTCGCGAAGCCGATTAATTAAATAGAAACCAATCAGGATACATGTCACGCCGGGAACATACATAGCGTACCGCCATCCCCAAATTTGCGCGCAAAGAGCAGCGACCAGAGGAATGATCGCACCGCCAATGCTATGCGAAGTGTTCCAAAAACCCCACCACGTCCCCCGTTCCTTGTGCGAATACCAATGCGTGAGCAGGCGAGCGCAAGAGGGCCAACCCCATCCTTGAAACCAGCCATTTAATCCCCAGAATATCGCGAAAAAAAGAATCGAGGAGCTCATCCCAAACAAAATGTTGCAAATACCTGTGAGAATCAATCCCGCCGCCATGCAATAACGCGGATTAGAGCGATCGACAAGCACGCCGCTTAAGAACTTGCTTGCACCATAAGTAATGGCGAGGATGCTGCTCAAAATACCCAGATCGCTGATCTGCAGCCCCAGCTCTTGCATCAATGCGGGCATCGCAAAGGTAAGGCTTTTCCGCGTAAAGTAATAGAAAAAGTATCCAACATACATTCCATAAAAGATGCGCCATCGCCAATGTTTGTAATGCGATTTGACCTTTTCAGAATCCTCTATTTCTGGAAGAAAAGGGGCAGGTTTAAATAGATTACGCACGCTCACAGGAAACTCCAGCTTTATGTATAAGCAATAGTATCAGAAGAGTTGATTTATAATCTTGTTATAGCAATAAAGAAACAAATTACCTCATTGTTGAGCAAATGGAATATGGTCGATTTTGATAAGAAAATTCAACAGCCTCCCGAACACGATCCTTACGAAAATATCTCCATCAATCCTATTGAAAAAAATAAAAAGGACAAAGAAGAGTTTCTAAAACACCAGCGCACCTTTTCCAGACCGCAGATTTTTGCCACACTTCTTTCCTTCTTTAAAAAATTTATCTCCCTTTTGGGTTTTAAGGATCGGAGCGAAGCTCTATTTTTCGATTATCAGCTTATGCTCGAACACTTGGCCGCTTTACGAATACAGCTGCAAATCCTCGCTCGCCTCGACGAAAGCCATAATTCAATTTTTATTCAACAACTGACGGAATTATGGCACAACTTGATGGATGATTGCAACTCTATCCCTACTTCCCTAGAGATTTCTTCACAATCCATTAATAATATTAAATTTTTCATTTCTCAAATCGCCCAGTATCCTCACAACGCAGACCACACGCTCAAGTACTACTTCGACGCCTATGCGGGAAAAGACTGGACTCCTTTCCCTTTCATGGAGATGCTCAAAGGCCTGCATGAAGAATACCAATCGCACCGCGCGGGGAGCCATTTGGAAAAATGGCTTTTCCTCATCGACAGCATTCTCGCTGAAGAAAACATATAAATCGATTATGTACTCTTTTCCTCGCCAGCGCTATACTTCATTATAAAATAGCGCAAGGATTTCAATGGAATACACAATGGCAAAAGGGGTTTTTGATATTCTCCCCTCAGAAACGAAAGAGGAAGACAAGTGGCGCGAGTCGCACAGATGGCAATATGTGGAAAATGTGCTGCGTCAAACTGCGCACGATTATGGATTCAAAGAATTGCGAACGCCTATTTTCGAGCGTACGCAGCTTTTTGTGCGCGGAGTAGGCGAGGGCACCGATATCGTCTCCAAAGAAATGTATACCTTTCTCGATAAAGGAGAGCGCTCTTTAACGCTGCGACCCGAGGGAACAGCACCTGCGATGCGCGCCTTTGTCGAACACAAGCTCTATGCAGAAGGAGGCCTGCACAAATACTATTATCTAGGGCCAATGTTCCGCTATGAAAGGCCTCAAGCCGGGCGCTACCGACAACACCATCAATTTGGAGCGGAAGCGCTGGGCAGCAAAGCCCCCGAACAGGATGTCGAAGTTGTCGATTTTCTCTGCGAGATCTACCGCCGGTTAGGGCTTAAGAACTTAGGCGTTTGTATAAATTCCGTAGGGGATGCTGCCTCGCGCAGCGCCTATAGGCAAGCGCTATCCGACTATTTAACGCCTTTCCTCTCAGAGCTTTCTTCAGATAGCCAAGAGAGGTTTCATAAGAATATTTTGCGCATTTTAGATTCTAAAGACCCAAAGGATAGAAAAATTTTAACCGATGCGCCGATAATTTTAGACTATTTGCAGCCGGAGTGCAAAGAGCATTTCGAAAAAATTTTAGAACTGTTAGACGCCTTGAACATCTCTTATAAAGTGGAGCCTAATTTAGTCCGCGGCTTAGACTACTATGATAAGACGGTTTTCGAAGTCACTGCTGGGGAGCTAGGCGCGCAAAATTCCATAGGCGGCGGCGGACGCTATGACGGACTGACTGCAGCACTCGGAGGTCCTCATCTTCCCGCTGTAGGTTTTGCCACGGGCCTGGAAAGGCTTTTACAAACCATGCTCAAGCAGCAGTGCGGTTTTCCGAAACCGTCGCATCCTTTTATTTTTCTCATTCCTTTAGGCGAGAAAGCTCTGCAGTACTGCTTCTTGCTGCTTTGCAGATTGCGCCATGAGAAAATTCCCGCCGAGATTGCTTTATCTGCCAAGAAGGTGCAGCAAGGACTTTCCCTTGCCAACGCGGGAGAAGCGGAGTACGCTTTAGTGATCGGAGAAGAGGAACTCTCCTCCCAGCGGGCCGCCCTGAAAAATCTGGCAACGCGTGAAACCCAAGAAGTCGCCCTTGACTCTTTGGTAGGACATATTAGAGACGTCCTGTGAATTTGGATAGTTTGATTTTTTCTTGTATGGAAAAGTAGCGATCGACTAACATTTGCGTAATCAAAAGAGGCTTACTATGAAAAAGTTTTTAAATATTTTTTGGATTGCATCTATTTTTACTTATGCAAGTGCATCCACCGCCGAGGAACAAACTGCGAAAAAGATAGAAGTAAATGATTCCTCCGTCGTAGAAATTGCAAAACTCTCTGAAGCATTTGGGCATCTCATTGGGAAAAATTTACAAAATATCGGCGTAAAATTTGACATCGCGCAGGTGATTAAAGGCCTGCAAGATGCTTCCAGCGGAAAGCAATCACCCATGTCGGAAGTAGAATGCATTCAAGCTATTACTGCTGTTCAGGAAAAAATTTTTAAAGAGCAATCTGTTGAGAATCTAAAAAAAGCGGACACTTTTTTACAAGACAATGCCAAAACAAAAGGGGTAGTATCTCTAGAAAGCGGCAAGGTGCAGTACCGCATTGAAAAAGAAGGCAAGGGAGCCGCTGTCGAAGAGCATTTTTCTCCCATGATACGCTATACAGGCAAGTTTCTCGATGGCTCCGTGTTCAGCACTTCTAAAGAGGAAGAAAAAATCTACCTAGAAGAGATCATTCCCGGTTTACGCGCAGGCCTCGTTGGTATGAAAGAAGGAGAAAAGCGCATCGTTTATATCCATCCCGAAATGGCGTATGGAACGAATGGATACCTGCCTCCTAACTCATTGCTTACGTTTGAAGTCGACGTGATTCAAGCCAACGCGCCTACTAAAGAGGAAAGCGATGCACCGACGACTGCTACAGGAAAAAATGATTCTAAGAAAGCTCTTCCCGAAATTGCCGAAGGCGAAACACACATAAGATAAAGACTCCTCCAATTACTCTGTGCTCTTTGTGGTAAAAAACTTAAGCTGAACGCTAAAAGTGGCTTTTTGCCGCAAAGAGCACAGAGGATAGGGAAAAATTAGCTTTTCGCAATATTATACTCGATGAAAGTCGTTCTATACCGCCCACAAATTCCTCAAAACACAGGAAATATCGTGCGCACCTGTTCCGTAACAGGCACAGAACTCATACTTGTCACCCCGCTGGGTTTCAGCACTTCCAATCGCATGTTAAAGCGCGCAGGCTTAGATTACTGGGAACAGGTTTCTGTGGCATTTACCGCGGACCTCGAAGCATATCTGGCAAGCTGCTCATATCCTGTTTTCTTCTTCTCCAGCAAGGCAAAGCGTTGCTATACGGAAGCTGAGTACACAGGTGAATCGCTTTTAATATTCGGCTCTGAAGACGAGGGGCTTCCCGCGGCTTTCCACAAGAAGTGGGCAGATCGGTTCTGGAAGATCCCCATGAAAAAAAATTCCCGTTGCTTAAATCTATCGAATGCTGTTTCCATCATAATTTATGAAGCCTGGAGGCAACAGGGCTTCGCTACCGCCGATTTTTATGCGTCTGTATAAAATGTCTCTTACTTTGCAGATGGCAATCGCCACTCTCTTAGGGATTGTGACTGGGCTTTTTTTCGGAAGCCTTTGCGAAGTGTTTGCTCCTTATGCTTCCGCATATATCATGATACTCAAGATTACGGCGATCCCTTATTTAATCGCGGCCATTATACACGGCGTAGGACAATTGCACATTGACCAGGCCAAGCTTATTCTCAAACGAGGAATACTGTTCATCGGCGCGGCTTGGATTATTAACATCTTAGTAGTCTACCTGATTAATTTTCTCTTTCCCCGGCCTCAAGGCGCCCAACTCGCCGGATATGTGTCTTTGGAAACGCCACATTTAAATTTCGCAGAGTTATTAATTCCCGAAAATATTTTCTACTCGCTGAGCAATAATGTCGTTCCCGCCGTTGTCGTTTTTTCTTTGCTATTTGGCATTTCGCTCATGTTCCTCAAAACGGAAAAGCTCTTGATGAATGGTTTGCAGAACATCATCGACGCTTTTACGAAAATTACTTCCTGGATTGCCTGCATTACGCCGATTGGCACTTTTTTAATCATCGCCAACCAAGTGGGAACAGTGCAATTTTCCACCTTTAAACAGGTAAGCACGTACATTATTTTATATATTATAGGGATTTCACTTATAGTTTTTTGGATCTTCCCGCGCTTGACATCCATGCTCACTGGCATTCCTGCCTATAAGTGGCTCAAGGATCTTTCGCCTATCCTCGTTGTGGCTTATACCACGAGCGTTGTAATCGTCTGTCTCCCTTATATTATCGAATTGCTGAAAAAGCAGACGCAGATGTTAGATCCCAGCGATGAAAAGGCGCAAAGCCAAATACAGGGAACCGTATCTGTTGTATTCAACCTTCCCTTAGGCTCTATATTTATCACTGTATTTGTCTTTTTCGTTTCCAATTTTTATAATCTTCCTCTTTCTTTTGGTTCTCAAGTAGAGCTGTTTGTCGCTACTTTTCTCACAAGTTTGGGAGCAGTGGGACTAGGATCGTGGATCAACAGTTTAACATTTATTTTAGATTCATTAGCCCTTCCCGAAAAGGGATTGAACCTCTATTTGACTACATTGCCTTTTACCTCGGGCTTTCAATCCATGGTTTCAGCCATGGAAATCGCTAGCTTATCATTATTTATTACACTCTCGTGCCGCAATAAGATCCGCTTCAACGCCTTCAATTTTGCAAAAAATGGACTGCTTACCCTGCTTCCCCTCCTTCTCATAGCAGGGGGAATCAAATGGTTCAATCCGCTGCCTCAGATCAAAAATGAAGCAAAAAGCATTTTCGAGCTGAATATTACCTCGGCCATCCCCACAAAAGTATATACGACCCCGCCCGCTCCTCAGACGCTTCACGGAGATATTTTCGATTCGATTATGGCCACAAAAACACTAAGAGTTGGCTATCATCCCCATATTGCTCCCTTCTGCTTTTTCAATGTCGCTAACAAAGTCGTCGGCTATGATATCGCCTTTGCCTACGAGCTGGCTTTTGACCTCGGATGCAGGTTAGAGCTCATCCCTTTTGATTATCAAAATCTAGCCAAGGATCTGGACAATCACGTATTTGATATCGCCATGTCAGCGGTTTCCATTAACGAGCAGCGCTTGCGAACCATCACGTTCTCACATCCCTATCTCACCCCGCGCATCGTGCTCATCTGTCAAGAAAAAAACAGAAAAGCCTTTTCTAAAATCAATGGCATTCGCAAAAATCGCGCACTCAAAATCGCTGTTCTCAAAGGCTCTGCCTTCGAAGTAATTGCAAAAGAGCGTTTTCCCGATAATGCGATTGTCTTGCTAGACAACTATGAAGATTTTCATAAATGCGGGTCGGAAACGGCCTTGCTCTGGGAGGAGCAGGAAGCCATCGCCTGGGCAGTATGCTATAGGGGATTTCGCGTAATCTTGCCCGACATTTCGCTCGGACTGGATACGCTAGCTTACGCTATTCCGTCGGGCAATCCGCGCTTTCTAAATTATCTCAACCGCTGGCTCGAGCTCAAACAGGCAGAAGGATATACAGAAAATCAATACGATCTCTGGATCAAGGGGAAAACGGAAATTGCCATCCACCAAGAGCCACGCTGGTCCATCATCCGCAACGTCCTCAGCTGGGTCGACTGATTATACGGCGGAACTGATGAATTCTTTGATTGTATCGGCGTCTCGCAGGCCGACGAGGCGCCCTATCTCTTTCCCATCTTTAAATAAAATCATCGTGGGAACCGATGTCACCTGAAAAGCACCAGCAATTCTTTGGGCATTATCGATATCAAGTTTCCCAATCACTGCTTGGCCCTTGCTCTCAACGGCGACCTTTTCTAAAACCGGGGTGAGCATGCGACAAGGACCGCACCAATCGGCATAAAAATCGACCAGGGTCACGCCTTTTTTAATTTCTGAGTCAAACGTTTCTTCAGTAAAATGCTTAATTTCTTTGCTCATACACCCTCGGTTGAGAAGAATTTTAAATTCATAGTATAGTGATTTAAAATAATCTTGAAAAAATCTGCGTTGCCTTCTTGCATACTTTTCTCAATCTTATTTTAAATCACTATAGCACAAGAAACAGTGAAAAGCAACACTCGCATTAAAAGAGTTGTTCCCTATATACTATTTTCCAGCCTATGCGGTCATGGCGGAATTGGTAGACGCGCTAGATTCAGGTTCTAGTCGGGAAACCGGTGGATGTTCGAGTCATCTTGACCGCATAAGTTCCTTAACTTTCGAGTTAATACCAATTATGGCTTCTCTTTCTCTACAACTTATTCCTTTTAATCCTAGAGAATCCTATTCCGCATCTTCTTCAAGCTCGCAAACTTCTTCATCTTCCCCAAGTGTGCAAGTATCGGAAAAATCTGCCGATATTTTACCCATCTTTTCGCGCATCCTGCAAAAGAGTGGGATCGACCGCCCTGAACCTCGTTATCTTTCCAGCCCCGCCGTCTGCAAGCAAATGCGAAAAAAAATTCAAGTGGAAAGAAGCGGTAGTGATGAACTATCTAATAATCAGACTAGAGAGAAAATTTTGTCTGCAAAGGAAAGATTATTGAAACAATTATCTCCTCTTTCAGGATACCACTTCGATACTAATGACTTTTTAGGGAAAGGAGCTACGTCCAAGGTCTATCGAGCCGTCAACCCGAAAGGAGTTCCTTGTGCAATAAAACTCTTTGTCACGGATAACCAAATGTTGTTTCCAAGAGAGGTCTCTATGCTGCGCAAAGTGAAAGACGTTCCTCACTCGCAGCGCTGTTGGGATTATGGAAAAATTAATGATTACCCAAGTTTTGTTTCGGATTTACATTCTTCAGGAGATCTTTTCAGTTTTGTATTTAAGGGGATTATTACTCTAGACGACATTAGCACTATTTGTAAACAAGCTGGTGAATATTTAGAAGGACTGCAAAAATTAAAAATCGTTCATGGAGATATAAACCTTCAAAATATGTTTTACAATGATAAGACCCGTCAATGTGTGTTTGGGGATATGGGATTTTCTTTTGCAGAGAAAGAAACGCAATTTCCCCGTCTTTTTGGTGTCTCGAATTGTAGAGCACCCGAACTTCTTTTGAATAAAATGAAATATACGGGAAAACTTGACATTTGGGCCTTAGGATGCACTTTGTATGAAATGTTTACAGGGCTGTCGCTTTACCAGTCTACTTGTGAAGACACCGATTTATTTGAAGACATATGCCATCACTTTGCTTTAATGGTTGCGCAATTTGACATGCCTCCTAAAGATGTTATTGAGGGAATTCCCGGAGCAGGTGATTTTTTTGAATGGAATGAGCTAACGCAGGAACATTATCTCAAATATCCTAAAGCAGTACCCTGCTATAATTGGAAATTAATGATGCTAAAAAGAGGAAAAGACTATTGCGGTTTGAATACGGAGATGATGAAGCGCGTCCACTTGCTGATTGATCTCATCCAACGCATGCTTAAATATCGAGAGGGGGAGAGAATTTTACCGGCTCAAATTAAAGAGCATCCCTTTGTAAGAGATGATGTGCGATTTTCCATTGACATGACAAAAACTCCAGGTCTTTCTAGACATTTCCTTAGGGTCACATCCCCTGGCGGAACAAAAAAATTAATCACCGCTTCTCTTTCTTCAAGAGCTGTCCAATGCCTCCATGTTCCTAAAGAAGAAAATTACATCCTGACTATTTTTGATAAGCAACGGAATTACAGGTCGAGCGATCCAGTTCCACTTAGAGACAATGACAACATAGAATTAACCTTAGATAGTGTTCATAAGAAATTGATAGTAGTGAAAAAACAGTCCCCTATGGAGGAGTCCCTGCCGCCCCATTGTGATACCAGTGGCGCAACGCATTCATCGCAGAAAACAGACGTTGCGTGAAGAGTTCAGAGGCTTCTTTTTTATCGAGATGTTCAAATTCCTCCCAACGAATTGGGGAACCGAATACGCAAGCCGTTTTTCCCCATAGTTTCGGGAATTTGCGCTTGTTATTCCAGAGAGCGAACGTTCCATAAAGATACGTGGGTATGACAAATGCCTTCGATCGCGCGACGAGCAATGCGATGCCAGGTTTGAGGGCATCGAGCTCATCCACATCGCTTCTCTTCCCCTCAGGGAAGAGCAAAACCTTTTTGCCCTCGCCGAGCAGCTTACAGATCATGCGCAACACAGCCATATCGCCGGGCCCGCCTTTTACAGGATGGGAATTCAGCGCGCAGATCAATTTTGCAAAGAGAAGGTTATTAAACAACTCTTCTTTGGCCAGAAAATGCAATTCTTCTGGACTCGAGATGGCAACGGCAGGAGGATCGAGATAAGAGGCGTGATTGGACGCGATAATGCCCCCTCCCGTACAAAAGTGTTCCCTCCCGTATACTTTATGGCGATAAAACAACTTAAAGAAGCTTTTGGTTAAGAATATAATGAAGCGATAAAATGCATTTCCCTTATTAAAAGCGCGTGGCTGATTGTGGACAAAGGAAGCGATCTCTTCGACAATTTGAGCAACGCTGAGCTGACTGGTGTCAATCGTGTGCGCATCATCGGGGCACTTGAGAGGAGCTACTTGCCGAGAGGAATCTAAGGCATCGCGTCTTTGTAAATCGGCGCGGATCGTCTTTCTATCGTGTCCTGATGCGGCATCAGGGTATTTTTCTAAGAGCTCCTTAAATCGCCTCTCTGCGCGTACTTCGGGATCTGCCGTGAGAAATATTTTCACTTCCGCTTTAGGAAAGACAACGGTGCCTAAATCTCTCCCCTCAAAAACGACATCGCGATTTTTTGCAAAGCGGTGCTGGATGTCTAGCAGAGAATCGCGCACCATTTTCAACGCCGATACGGCGGAGACATGCGCGGTGATAGGCTGCGAGCGAATCACTTCGGTCACATCTTCATTTCCTACAAAATACCTTTTTTGGCCCTTACTATATTGGACGTTAAAAGAAAAGCGGCTTAACAACTCCTGCAAAGCCTCGCCATTATGAATGTCGACACTGTGCTGCAAAACAAACCATGTGAGCGCGCGGTACATGGCGCCTGTATCGAAATAAACAAATCTTAAGCGCTCGGCAAGCGTGCGCGCTACTGTCGTTTTCCCTGTGCCAGATGGTCCGTCAATTGTAACAATCATAAATTAATGCATACTGATAAAGAAATAGACGATGGGGGTAGTAATCAAAAGAGAATCGACCATATCGAGCACGCCTCCCAATCCAGGCAGATGATTGCTGTCTTTAACAAGAGCATCTCTTTTCAGCAAAGACTCCGCAAGATCGCCAATTTGTCCCGCCACTCCCAACAATGCCCCGAGCCAAATCGCCTCCGATAGGGATAAATGAAAGTTCTCGATGTGCAGCGCGGAGCCTAAAAAATGTATCGCGATGCTCGCCAGCACGGCACAGGTAAATCCGGAAAGAGCCCCTTCGACAGTCTTTTGAGGGCTGAGCTGCGAGAGCCTGTGCTTGCCCCAGAGCCTTCCTACAAAGTAGGCGCCCGTATCGGTAATTTTTGTGACGACAATCAGGTAAAATAACCACCATCTACCTTCTTGCGGCATGCCTGCGTGTTCGGTGGGATAGAGCACGCCCAGTAATAAACTTAAAGGAATGGCGACATAAGCCACGCCAAAAAATTCTACAGCTATGCTCACAAGCGCGTTTTGCGGTTCCTTGAAGTGACAAATAAAAAACGCGAGGAGAGCTACCACTAAGACAAAAATCGGGAGCTGAGGGATTGTGACATGCAAGGAGGCATAAAAAGCAAAGACTACAACGGCAGCTGCAATCAGCATCAAGCGTTTGGCCGGCCGCACGCCTTTAGCGATGGCCAATTGAGCATATTCCCATACCCCTACGCAAGCAAGCGCCGCGACGAATAACAGCAATAGGGTGCGGACAATGGGATTTTGAGAATAGAGGATTAAGAAACCAATAATAAGGATGGAAATGAGCGATACGACAAAACGCCGATTGAGATCTGCCATTTTTTTTATGACCACAGAAAATTACTCCCCAAATCGTCTCTCTCTTTTTTGAAATTCGCAGACTGCCTTTAATAGCTCACGCTCATCAAAATCGGGCCATAGAACTTCCGTATGATAAAATTCGCTATAAGATACTTGCCATAACAAAAAATTGCTCTGCCTTTTTTCTCCGCTAGTGCGGATGACAATGTCGGGATCGGGATAATCCGCCGTATCCAGATACGTTCCAATGAGCTCTTCGGTCACCTGATATTTGGAAAGCTTGCCCTTTTCGCAATCTTCCATCATGTGGATAAAAGCCCTGCGTATGTCATCTCGGCCACCATAATTGAAGGCCATGACCAAATCAATTGTTTTACCATTCGCAGTGACGGATTTAGATACGCGCAACGCTTCTGCGACAGATTCGGGAAGGGCACTCAAATCTCCTATCGTCCTGAGCCGCACTCCTTCTTGCAGCATAGGGCCGCGCTGGGACTCCAAATAGGTCTTATAAATATGCATTAAGGCATCAACCTCTTCCTTAGAGCGCTGCCAGTTTTCCTTAGAAAAGGCATAGACTGTCAGCACCTTGATCCCCAATTCAGAGGCAGCGCGCACAACATGAGTTAATGTCTCAGCCCCTTGCCAATGCCCCAAGATAGGTTGCAGACCGCGGGATCTTGCCCACCTGCGGTTGCCATCCATAATAATGGCCACGTGATAGGGGGTTTTCCCCGGTATCAAGCTCGCCAGATCTTCGGGTGCGTAGATTTGCAAAGGCTGGTGGCACAGAGAGTTCATGCGAAAAAATCTCGTAGTATAATGGTTCGAGAGCGCTCCGGCCCTACGGAAATGAGGCTTAAGGGCACGCCGACCAGCTCCGCCAGGCGCTCTAAATACTGCCGCGCCGGCTTGGGCAAGTCTTCCCATGTGCGCGCTTCTCTGGTCGATTGCATCCATCCGGGATGCGTTTCGTATAGCGGTTCGACCCGCTCCAGCGCGTCAATGGTGGGAGGAGGCATTTTTAAATGTTCCCCTTTATAGCGATATCCCGTGCAAATTTTAATTTCACCCATAGAATCTAATACATCGAGTTTCATAAGTGCAAGCGAATCCACACCGCTTAAGGTCACGGCAAAGCGGACCAACGCCGCATCAAACCAACCTCTTCTTCTCTTTCTTCCCGTAGTCGTGCCGATTTCTCTGGCTGCCGCATGATCCAAAAATAAATGTTCCTCATCCGCGCTCAGCGCCGACGGTAGCGGGCCTGCACCCACTCGCGTCGTGTACGCTTTCACCACGCCGAGCGTGTGAGTGACCTGGGTAGGGCCGATCCCCGCCCCGACACTTATGCCCGACGCCATCGTATAGGAAGATGTGACAAAGGGATAGGTCCCAAAAGTGCCGTCCAAAAGCGCGCCATGCGCTCCTTCGAAAAGAGTTTTTTTATTTTGCGCGATGGCCTCGGCAAGCTCGACTTCCGCATTACCGACAAAAGGACGTATCTTTTGTCCATAAGCACAATATTCTTTATATAAGGGATCGAAATCCAAAGGAGCCTGATTAAACAAAAGCTCCAATTCTCGGTTTTTGAACTGTAGTACAAATTTCAATTGCTTTTCTAAAAGATACGGATCGATAAGGTCCGCGATCCGAATGCCGATGCGCGCCGCTTTGTCCATATAGCAAGGTCCGATGCCGCACCCTGTCGTCCCTATGGCGGCGCTTCCCTTTTGCGCCTCATACAACTTGTCCAACGCGCAATGATAGGGAAAAATAACATGGGCATAAGGAGAAATGCGCAGGCGTCCCTGTAAAACAATGCCTTTGGATTGCAATCCGGCCATCTCCACGAGAAGGACTTTGGGGTCGATCACCGTGCCGCCGGTAATAAAGCACTGCGTATGGGGATACAAAACGCCCGAGGGAATGAGGTGGAATCTAAACTCCTCTTGCCCGACGACAATCGTGTGCCCTGCATTATTGCCTCCTTGCGAGCGCACGACGCAATCGGCCCTCTCGCTCAATAGATCGACGACTTTCCCTTTTCCTTCATCTCCCCATTGCGTTCCGATGACAATGATAGAATGCATTTTTTAAAAAACCTTTTAAATTTACCGCTTCCAGCATAGCGGATCAGGTATTTCCTTGGATATTTTTTTTTGAAACCGGAAGCAAAGGCTTTTAACTAGACAGAATCGCGGATACTGCGTATTCTTAACGTATTAAATAAAATTAGAGATCAACATGGAAAAGCAAAAAAAATGGCAATCGTTCTTGATTGCCGCAATCATTTTCTTAACGGTGTACAATATTTTGCCCACCGTTTTTTTTTACGCCAAACCCCTTAAAAGCCCCATCGATGAAAAACGGGCAACGGCTATCTCCGCCTCCATTGCGCAGAGGGTAAACGCGTTAGAACAGGATGCGGAGGAGTGGCTGGATTCTTTCTGCGATTTAATTAAAGTCAAACCCTTGTCCATAGCTTTTCAGCCCAAAGATCCGCTCTTTCTGACAATCACCTTTAAAAGCCTGGAAGACGCGCAGCTGTTTCGCACGCATTTTCCCAGGGCTGGCTCACTCATTCCCTTCGCGCCCTCTCAGCTCTCTTTATACGATCCTCACGATACCGCTAGTAAATCGGTTGTCGTGCAGCGGCGTATTCCTTTGCATTTTGATGGAAATCGCTTAAGCGAATACTATCAATTCTCGATGAAGACTGATGCGACAGGCGATCCTGCTCCTCTGTATCGCGCCCTCGTCGAAGATCGCGCGATGCAACTCGGAATCGCACTGGCAGGCACTTCGGAAAACGCGCAATGGGTGCAAGCCGCCACAGCCGCCAATGCGGTTGCGCAAACACAAGACCTGCTCATTTCGCTGGCCCAAAATATTCTTTCCTTTACAAAGACATTTGGAGAGCACTCTTCCATCACTCAACGCTATTTTGCTTCCTTTACGCAAATAGAGGGTGTTGATCGCCCTGCCTTTGTGCAAAATTTTATTCAAGCTCTCTCGCATCTTAAAGACAAAATCAAGACGGAAAGGAGCTCTCTGCAAGAAGAAGGCGATCGCCTGCGAGGACAGGGACAATTTCTAGATGCGGACAAACAGCAGCGTTTGGAACTTCTCTCCGGAAAGGAAAAAACTTTAGACAACGCATTGACTATCGTGCGCCGCAATGCCGCCTACTTCTCCCAAGGAAAAAATCCGCTTAATTACGCGACTTTGGCTTCCTTACTGCAACAGAGCGCCTCTCAGGGAAAAACGCAAACTATCGCTTTGCAAGGTTATAATGCGTTTGTCGATCAATTGATCATCGACTGGTCCAGCGAGCAAATCCATATCGGCCTCTACCCTGACGTTGCCTCTCTGCGCGCATCGGCTGAAAAGGACACATCTTTAGCCGCCATGCGCGATGGAATAGACCAATCCTTATATAATGAGATCGCTTTTGCCTCACGACATTCGGGAGAGACTATCGCCCCATTCCAAGAGCGCTTTGTCGTCCATCTCAATCATTTGACGCATAGTAAGAGTTTCTTGGCCATGCGTCTGGGTGCCATCGCTTCTGCGCAGGTGCAGCAATGCAAAGAGATCATTCAGAAAACGTGGAATCCTCAGCATCCCGATTTAAAGTCCGATCAATTTCCCATACTCGATTACGAAACATTTGAGGCCCTGCCGCGCGATCAGCAGAAGCTCGCATTGGTCATCTACGCGCCGGCAATCTACAAAAAGATTCCTCCGGCTGGCATGCATATGAATACCATTTATGTCATTGCCAAGGGCATGGATAAGATTATCGATCGCATCTACAATGAACCCAATTCTCCTCAGGCCAATCAGTTTATCCAGGATTTCAATCGCTTGAGGGACATTCTTCAGCTCAATGGCTTCGTCGGTTATTCCGGCACCTCGTACGGGCTAAGCCCTGAGTTTGCCCAGGACTTCATTTTTGAAGGAGAGGACTACTACAATTCCGTTTTGAAGGCGACGCGCGAGGATTTCACCGTACGCGGGACCAAGCGCTACGCCGTTTTGGAATTTACCGATGTGCAGCAGCGCGTCTTAACGGAAAATCGCATCGGGAACCGCCTGCATGAAGATCTGCTCAAATCTCGAGACGACTATTCCGCGGCGCAGCTCAATATCAAAGGAGTATCCTCTTACGATGTTCCCAAACCCATTCGCAATGTCTACTGGGACAATTTCAAGTTGAGCTTTGTTAAGTATTTCCGCGGAGACGACCGCAAGATTTTACATTGGGGATTGGATCTTTCCGGCGGGAAAACAGTGCAGATCGAGCTGCGCGATGCCAATAATCGCATTGTGACCAATGAAGCCGATCTAAAACAGGGCGTCAACGAACTCTATAATCGCGTCAATAAAATGGGCGTATCCGAGGTTAGCATCCGGCACGAAGGCAATTACATCACGTTGGATTTTCCAGGATCACAAGGATTATCGGCGTCTGAGCTCGTCAAAGCCTCTTCGATGCAATTTCACGTCGTTAATGAAAAATTCGGTCCCCTTAATCCCACTCTTTCTGATGCCTCGAATAAATTCCTGCAAGATGTCTGGAACGAAGCACTTGTGACAAACCGCAAACAGATTGACGAGATCAATCAGATCGCCTGGAAATACCTGCACGGCGACTCTACAGACCCCGAAGTAATCCAACCGCGCACTCCTGCTGCACGCACTTTATACGAACAGAATCTAAAGCTCGTCAATCCCTGGGAAACATCTTTGAGCAATGCCTTTAATGAAACCTATTCCCTCATCGCACAATACCGCGGAGACGATTTCACCGAATGGCATGGGCAAACACATCCTCTTCTCTTTGTCTTTAAAAACCGCGCCTTGGAAGGATCCGATTTGGACAACGTCCAATCCGCGTATGAGCCTAGCAAAGGAAACTATCTCTCTTTCACCGTTAAAGGTTCTTATACAAATAAAGAGGGTCAAAAAATGAGTCCTCGCGATGGCCTCTTTGCATGGACATCGCATTTTGCCAAAGAGACCATTGCCGGAACGCCTCTCGAGACCCTTTCATCGGGTAGAGGATGGAGAATGGCGGTAATATTAAATGGATCTATCATCAGCGCGCCCACTCTGGATTCTCCGCTTCGAGACAGCGCCATGATCTCTGGCAGCTTTACGCAAAGGGAAATCAATCAGCTCGAGGCCGATCTTAAAGCGGGTTCGCTAAGCTTTACCCCGCGCATAGTTTCTGAAATGAACGTCAGCCCAGAACTAGGGACCAAAGAGCGCGTCTGCGGCATCGTCGCCACCGCTTTATCCCTCTGCCTGGTTATTGCCGCCATGCTGTTTTACTACCGCTTTGGTGGACTTGTCGCATCTGTTGCCGTGGTGTTTAACTTATTGATCCTCTGGGCGACACTGCAAAATCTCCAAGCAACAATGACCTTGGCTGGAATTGCCGCCATCATCCTAACGCTTGGCATGGCCGTCGACGCCAATGTTCTCGTTTTCGAGAGAATCCGCGAGGAGTTTGCGAGCAGTGGGCGCATTGCCTCCGCTGTGCATACGGGTTATCGCAAAGCATTTTCCGCCATTGTCGATTCCAACGTCACGACAATTATCGCGGCCCTGGTTCTCTTGCATTTTGATTCTGGCCCTATTAAGGGATTTGCGCTCACGTTGATTATTGGGATCGTCTCTTCGATGATTACGGCGCTTTTCATAACGCGCTATTTCTTTGCCGGCTGGGTGCAAAATCCGCAGAACAAGCAGTTGCACATGCTCAATTGGTTTAGGGCAAAGAAATTTGATTTCTTAAAATATACGCGATTGACGCTGATCCTTTCTTGTCTCATTATCATCGGAGGCGGGGCATTGCTCTTAACCCAGCGCGCTACGATCTTTGGCATGGATTTTAAAGGAGGCTATGCGCTGAACGTCGATCTGCCTGCGCAGAATGCAGTAAATTACCGCCAAAAAGTAGAGGAATCCCTCCTTTCTCAAGGGGCAGACGCTCGGGACTTTCAGATTCGAGAACTTAGCCCGTCAAACCGCTTGCGCATTTTCTTAAGCCGCAATTTGAAGCAGCCGGGACATCCCTTTTTTGGCATGCCCTTGACAAATGATCTCAAAGAGCCTGCCTATCCTTATGAGAACAATCCCAAAATTGTGTGGGTGGTGCAGGCCTTGCAAAAAAACAATATCACTCTGGATCCTCAAGCCCTCGCAGGGCTCGACAAGACGTGGACAGAGGTGAGCGGGCAGATGTCCGACAGCATGCGCAATAGCGCCATTGTTGGCCTTGCGATTGCCCTCTTTGCCATTTTAGCGTATATCACATTCCGTTTTGAATTTAAATACGCGGTAAGCGCTACGCTCTGCATTGTGCACGACGTCTTGTTCACTTTGGGCTTTATCGCACTCTTGCATGCGCTCAAGATACCCTTGCAAATTGATCTCAACACGGTAGCCGCGTTATTGACCATCGTAGGATATTCTCTCAATGACACCATCATCGTCTTCGACAGGATTCGCGAAGATGTGCGGCTCATGCGCAAGGCTAGTTTTTCAGAGATCATCAATCACGCTTTGAACATCACTTTAAGCCGCACCACTATGACTTCGGGAACAACGCTTCTCGTTTTAATCCCGCTGATCCTTTTAGGAGGCTCGACCCTCTTTGGCTTTGCCCTTGTCATGGCCATCGGAGTGATTTTTGGCACGCTATCTTCACTATTCATCGCCACGCCGCTATTGAAATTCTTTCACGATCGCGAAGAAATGAAATTCGACCTCTTGCGTAACTAAGGCTTCGTCGATTTTGGGGATTATTTTGGCCGATTTTCGGTTCCTTTTGCGGGGGTTGTATCAACTCCGTATGCTACCCCCTGCAAAAGGAACCGAAAATCGGGTCAAAAATACCCCAAAATCTACAGATGCTTAGTTACGTAAGAGGTCTATTAGCGTGCGAAAAACATGCATAAGATCTTTAATCTTCTTGCTGTTAAAGAGATTTTTTTGCCTAATTTTATAATGAGATGAAATGAGTAGGATTGTACATGGCAGTGACATATAATGATGCCATCTGGATTCACCCCCAAGTGGATCCCGAATGGCATCAGACAATCGTAAAGGAATTCAACATCCACTCTGTGACAGCCTATATTCTCGCATCGCGCGGTTTTGCTTCACTAGATGACATTCACGACTATCTCTACGCAAAACTACCCGATCTTTATGATCCCCAGCTCTTTTTAGACATGGACAAAGCGGTAGATCGCGTTTTAGAGGCGCTTAAAAATAAAGAGCACATCCTTATTTATGGAGACAATGATGTCGACGGCATTACAGCCGCTGCTCTTCTAACGGAATTTTTGCGTTTCATCGGAGCAAAAGTCTCTTTTTATATCCCCAACCCCAATGCCGTACGCCAAAGCCTGATGCTTGATGCTTTGGAATTTGCGATTGCAAACACCTGTACTCTCATCATTACTGTGGATTGCGGCATTACGGCTGCGGGTGAAATCGAAGAGGTCGTGCGCCAGAAGATTGATGTCATCGTCACAGACCACCACGAGCCCACGGCGCGCATTCCCCATTGTGTCGCCACTTTAAATCCGAAATTAATCAACAGCACATACCCCAATCGCAATCTCACCGGAGTCGGCGTCGCCTTTAAACTCGCCCACGCTATCACCAACGCGCTTACTGCAAATGGTTTTGTCAGTGCTTCGAAAATCGATCTCAAGCGCTATCTTGATCTCGTCGCTTTGGGCACCATTGCCGATATGGGATCTCTGCTCGGAGAAAATAGAATTCTTGTGCGTTATGGATTAAGGCAGCTGCGCAAAACAAAACGCATCGGCCTTGCCAAACTCTTTACCGTCTGCGATTTAAAACTAGGGGACATTACCCCCATGGACATCGCGTCCAAAGTCGCTCCCCGCGTCAATAGCTTGGGAAGGATTGCTGATCCGCGCAAAGGCGTAGAGCTGTTGCTCATCCGCGATGCGACCGCGGCAGAAGAGCTCGCCAAAGAACTCGATCTCAACAACAGCGAGCGCCAACGCATTGAAAGGCGCGACTCGGAAGATATTGAAGAGTTTATTCAAAAAAACCCTCAGATCCTCCGCCATCGCGCTATTGTGCTTTTCTCCGATAAATGGCATCCGGGGATTATCCCCATTATTACCGCGCGCATCGCCAAGCAATACAATCGCCCCACAGTTGTCATTTCTATTGACAACGGCGTTGGGAAAGGCTCTATCCGCACGATTCCCGAATTTCCGCTATTGCACCACTTGCGCGACAACGCCGATCTTCTCGAAAATTTTGGCGGGCACGACTTTGCTGCCGGACTTACCATAAAACAGGAAAATATAGAAAAGTTTAAAGAGCGCTTCATCCAAACCGCGGATGCCAAACTGCACGATCAGGATATCATCGCCAAGATCCACCTAGATGCGAAAATCAATTTCGGGGAATTGACATTTGATTTCATGGAGTCTTTTAATCTTTTAGAACCTTTCGGCAATGAAAACCCCGCTCCCATACTCTTTTGCGAAGCAAAGCAGACCTGGGCTCCTAAAGTAGTCGGTAAGACGCATCTCAAACTCTATCTAGAGCAAAATGATAGAATGCTCGAAGGCATTGCTTTTGGCATGGCGGAAAAAAGGACGCGGCTGTGCAGAAAAAACATTTCCCTAAATATTGCTTTCACACCGCATATCAATAACTTTCTTAATAAATCGAGCATCCAATTGCAAATCCGCGATTTCCAAATCGTCGAACCGGAATAGGTTTCGATGATCAGTGGAGAAGTGGAATCTATTGCCTTTGGCGGTAGCGGCATTTTGAAAGATAAAGGCCTTGTCGTCTTCGTCCCCTTTACCGCGCCGCGCGATAAGGTCTCCATCGCCATTACGCAGCATAAAAAGCACTTCGCCTTCGGTTCCTTGCTGACCTTAGAAACGCCGGGACCCGATCGCATCGAACCCAGCTGTCCCCATTTCCAAACCTGCGGAGGTTGTCAGTTTCAACATTTGACCTATGTCTCTCAACTCGAAATCAAACGCCGCTTTATCGAAGATGCGCTTACTAGGATAGCGCGCATTGCCTATGAAATACCCCCCGTCATCCCCGCTCCGCATCCATGGAACTACCGCCACCACATCACCTTAAAACTACAAGCACTTACCGCAGGCGGATTTCAAGCGGGCTATACCGGTTGCGATAACCAGAGTCTAATTCCCATTGCGCACTGTCCCATTTTTTGCCTCCCCGGCGACACCATTCTCCTAGATCTGCAGGAGATCGCCTCGCACCTATGCAACCGAGGTATCCGCGAAGCCTCCGTGCGCCTATTTAAAGCGAGCGAAAAGGAACCTTCTTCTTCGCATTACCAATTGGCATTTACCTTTTCTCCACACGCTCCGGATAACATCTCTTCCCTAATCGCGCTGCTCGAAAAATATCCTCATATTGATTCCATCTTCGTCGGCAGTCCCGATAAGCCGTTAACCTTTGGAAAAGAAGAATGCACAACTGAATCCTTAGGGATTTCCGCTTCCTTTTCCCCATATGGCTTTTTGCAAAACTTCCCTCAGCAACGCGATGCGATCTATCGCGCCATTCTTGCCGATGCCCCTAATTGCGCGCAAAAAATTCTCGATCTATACTGCGGGATTGGCATTACCTCCTTGCTATTTGCGCAAAAAGGCAAATCCGTCATTGGAATAGAGGCCCAAGCGCAAAGCATTGCTAAAGCGCAGGAAAACGCGCAGAAAAATGAGCTAACCGTGCAGTTTATTTGCGATACCGTTGAATCTAAAGCTCCCTCGCTGCTCGCCTCCTTTCAGCCGGACCTGATGCTATGCAACCCCCCACGCGAAGGAGTTCCTTCTTCACTTCTCAATGCTCTCATCGACCAGCGCACTCCTTACATACAGTATCTCTCCTGCATGCCCTCCACACTAGCGCGCGATCTAAAAATCCTCTGCGCAGGAGGATATGAGATAGAAAAAATCCAAGGATTCGATATGTTTCCCCAAACCACGCACGTGGAAACCCTCGTCCTCCTCAAACATGTGTAAAGAAGGTTGTTATGGCAAAGATTGTCGTGCTCGTCGAAGAAATCTATGAAGATCTCGAACTCTGGTACCCAAAATTACGTTTAGAAGAAGCAGGCTTTCACGTGAGCGTCGCCGGTCCTATTGCTGGGCATGTTTATGCGGGAAAGCACGGCTATCCATGCAAGGCGGATCTAACATTCAAGGATGTCAAGGCTGCTGATTTTAAAGGTGTTGTCATCCCTGGAGGCTATGCGCCCGATCGCATCCGTAGACACGCAGAAGCGTTAAAAATTGTTCACGAGTGCGACAAAGCTAAAAAGCTCGTTGCCTGTATTTGCCACGGAGGATGGGTGGCCATTTCCGCAAAGATTTTACAAGGACGCAAGGTCACCAGCTTTTCCGCAATTAGAGATGACATGGAAAACGCGGGCGCTCGGTGGAGCGACGAACCCGTCATCGTCGATCACAATTTGATTTCTTCGCGGACGCCCGCAGACCTGCCTTCTTTTCTCAAGGCTATTTTGCATTTTCTAGAAAAATAACGCCTTGTTGCACAAATCAGCCATAGACTGATTTATGTAACAATAAACTATTGTCAGTTAATTACTTATATTTTAAAATAAAACAACTTGAAAAGTTTAACTAAAAAGCATATAATTATTATTAATCACGATCTTTTTGTTTTTAATTATGAGAAATCGATGTCTTTAATTAGTTCTATTTCTAAAAATTCACCTTTAAGTACAGAAAAAGCGGTTATCGATTATCAAGAAAGTGAAATAGCCACGCCTAAAGATGGGCAACATTTAAGTTCGCTAGTTATTGTTATCGAGAATCTCAGAAAAAAAATAGAAGACGGACACGAACCATCAAAAATATCACCAACATATTTTTTAGATATTCCTCTTGTTACAGGTATATCCTGTTATACAGAATATGCTATTGGCCGTGACATAGCCATTAGATATTATTTATACCCCCTACTTCTTCCTCCTATTTCTATAAGCGATTTAATTAAACCTTTGGAAATATTTGTTTTAAAAGAAAGTAGAGAAAACCGCTGGTTTAGAATAACTATAACAGAAAAAGACGAAGATACTGACCATTTAGGTGGGCGTTTTCTTAGATCAACGGGAAACATTGAGCTTTTTGTCTCCAGAACAATCGATCCTCTAAAAACACTTCCACTTTTTAAGGGTCCTAGTACAGAGCTAATTCATGAGGTCTGTCATAAAATTATCGATAAATTGGTTTGGGATAACCAGCCGTCTTATCCTCCGTCTACACAATTAAAAAGGATTTTCTCAGCTGCTCAAACAGATATGCAACATCTACAAGAAACCTGTTGGCAAAAGTCTCATATTGCATTGAACAAATTACGTGAAGTTCGCCGTTATCCTTTTCCAAAACAGGCAGAAGAATATTTCGTACGCATTCCCGAGATACTTTTTATTATTGCAAATGAACAACCTGCTCTCTCATTAAAAAAGATCGAAGAAATTTTAATTAGAGACACCCCATGCCTCTATAAGATTTATAAAGAGGAATTCTTACCCGCTCTAACTGCTTATAATAACAATCTATACACAAAACCTGCCAAATTGCCGCCATCTAAATTGAAAAAGAAAAGACCTACTTTTACTTTCTCGTAAAAATGCAAACTAATCCTTCATCGTGAGCAAAAACTCGATATTGTTATTGGTTTTTTTGAGTCGTCCCACGAGAAGATTCATCGCATCGAGAGGCGCTAGGTCAGCAATAGCTTGGCGCATGACGTAGATCTTCTCAAGCTCTTCGGGATGGTAGAGCAGCTCTTCTTTGCGCGTGCCGCTCTTGATGAGATCAATCGCGGGCCATACGCGGCGGTCGGCAAGCCTACGATCGAGGACGAGCTCCATGTTGCCCGTCCCTTTGAATTCTTCAAAGATGACCTCGTCCATGCGCGAGCCAGTATCAATAAGGGCTGTGGCGATGATCGTAAGCGAGCCTCCCTCTTCGACATTGCGCGCGGAGCCAAAAAAGCGCTTGGGTTTTTGCAGGGCATTGGCGTCGACACCTCCCGTGAGGATCTTGCCGGAATGCGGCTGCACGGTGTTATATGCGCGGGCAAGGCGCGTTAAGTTGTCGAGCAGGATAACGACATCATGTCCATATTCGACAAGCCGCCGCGCCTTTTCGATGGCCATTTCCGCCACTTGCACGTGCCTTTCCGGGGGTTCGTCAAAGGTCGAAGAAACGACTTCTCCTTTCACGCTGCGGCTCATGTCCGTCACCTCTTCGGGGCGCTCATCGATGAGCAAGACAATGAGGACCACTTCGGGGTGGTTAGTGGTGATGGAGTTGGCGATGTTTTGCAAAAGAATCGTCTTGCCCGAGCGAGGAGGAGCGACGATGAGGGAGCGCTGCCCTTTCCCGATTGGCGAAATCAAATCGAGCACACGGGTCGTCAGCTTATCTTTTGTCGTTTCCATCACCAAGCGCGAGCTGGGATAGAGGGGAGTGAGGTTTTCAAAAAGTACGCGTTCTTTGGCACGCTCGGGAGCTTTATTGTTGATCTTGTCGACCTTTAAGAGAGCAAAATATTTTTCCTTGTCTTTAGGAGAGCGGATCGTTCCATAAACCGTGTCGCCCTTCTTTAAATCGAATCGCCGTATTTGCGCAGGCGAAACGTAGATGTCTTCCGCGGAAGGAAGGTAATTGTAGTTGGGAGAGCGCAAAAATCCAAACCCGTCAGGCAATACTTCAAGGACGCCTTCGCCCACGAGGACTTCCCCCGGCTTTTCCGAGAGGTACTTAACAATTTCAAAAACGATTTGCGACTTGGTCAAAGCACCGAGATTCTTTAAACCGATTGTCCGAGCGAAGTGATTGAGCTGCTCTACATTCATGCGCTGAAGATCAGCGATTTTGGTGATGGACTCTTGCACTAGCGGTTTATCGTCCGCGATGTGTTGTTTTTCTTGTCCGGGTTCATGAATGTCTGGAAGGGTATCTTCTTGATTCATTGGCACTGCAACTCCTAAATTAAGATAGAAAAAAGCGTTCTTACCTGTGCTTTGAGCTCTTCTATCGTACCGTTATTGTTAATGATATAATTTGCTTTTTGCGCTTTTTTTTCCTGTTCCCATTGACGCGACAAGCGCTGCTCGTATTCTAATTCCGAATAGGATTTGGTCCGTAAAAATCGCTCTTGGCATAGAGCGGGATCGGAGATAACTGCAATGACCGCATCAAAGTGTTTTTCGCCTGCAGACTCGTAAAGGAGCGGGATTTCAGCGACAAAAAGGGAATATTTATTTTCTTTTCTAATCCGTTGATACTGTTTTTCAATCTCATCAAATACTGCTGGATGAATGATCTGTTCTAATGCGTGAAGTTTTTCAGGATAAGGAAATACCTTTTCAGAGACCTTTTTTCGATCGATCTGGGTTCCCTGTAGGATATCCGATCCTAATAAGTGAACAACCTGCTGACCGACTTGTGTATTGGAAGATAATAATCGGTGGACTATGTCATCAGCGCTTATGACATAGGCGCCGAATTCCTTAAAGAACTGACATACAGAGGTTTTCCCAGCTGCTAGTCCGCCCGTTATAGCTATTTTATTTAATTTTAACATTCGCCCCAATTTTTTCCAAAGGAAATATCCACGACAAGGGGGACGGATAAGGGCATAATTGTCTCCATCGCTTCTTTGACATGCTGGGCCAGCTGCTTAAGCTGAGCATCGGGAACTTCAAAGAGCAGAGCATCATGGATCTGTAAAATCATCTGGCCCAACTGACCTACGCAACTATCGCCTGGGGGATAGAGCAGCGCATCGATGCGGATCATCGCGAGCTTGATCAAGTCCGCCTGAGTGCCTTGAAGGGGTGTGTTAACCGCAAGTCGCTCTGCCTGAGCGCGCAGCATCGGATTTTTGCTATAAATTTCCGGGATGGGGCGCTGGCGGCCCGTGAGGGTGACGGCCCTTCCTGTCTTTTGGACGCTTTCCTTGCAAAAGTTAAGATATTCTTTAACTTTTTTGTACCGCTTAAAATAGGTCTCGATAAACGCAACCGCATCGTTATATTGGATGCCTAATTCCTGAGAGAGCCCAAAAGGACTTTGTCCGTAGATAATTCCAAAATTGACCGCTTTGGCCTGATAGCGCATCTGAGGCGTCACCTCTTTCAGCGGGATGTCAAAAACCAAAGAAGCGGTGTAGGCGTGGATATCCTCTCCCTGACGAAAGGCGCGCAGGAGCGCGGGATCTTCGGAGAGATGGGCCAAAAGGCGCAATTCGATTTGTGAATAGTCAGCCGAGAGAAAACTAGAGTGCGGATGCTGCGGTTTAAAGGCCTCCCGGATTTTCTTACCCAAGGGAGAGCGCACGGGGATATTCTGCAAATTGGGATCCTGGCACGAAAGGCGCCCCGTGGCTGCGACCGATTGATTGAACGTGCAGTGGATGCGTCCTGTTTTGGGATTGATTTGCCCTGGCAGGGCGTCGACATAGGTGGAGCGCAACTTTTCTAAAAGGCGGTATTCTATAATTTTTTTCACTATAGGGGCTTCTTCCTGCAGCTCTTCTAAGACATCTGCCGCTGTGGAAAACCCCGTGGTCGTTTTCTTGAGGGAGCGGATTTTCATTTTCTCAAATAAAATGCCGCTGAGCTGCTTGGGTGAATTGAGATTAAATTTTTCTCCCGCCATCTCATAAATGGCCTCCTCGAGATCTTTGATTTCGCGCCGCAAGAATTCCGACATCTTTTCCAATACTTTCACGTCGACATAAATTCCATGCCTTTCCATGCGCATGAGGACGGGAATCAGCGGAATCTCCATCTCTTCAAACAGGCAGAGAACCCCTTCTTTTTCGAGCTCTTTTTTAAATACGGCTTCCAATCGCAGTGTGTAATCGACATCTTCGCAGCAGTACGTACAGATCTTGTCGAGAGTGACAGTGTCCATAGTCATTTGCTTTTTGCCTTTGCCGATTAATTCCTCAATGGGAATTTTAACTTTACCGAATTTTTCTAAGGAGCGCTCATCCAACCCGTGGCGCTGCAGATGGGGGCTGATCAGATAAGAGGCCACCATAGTGTCAAAAGCGATGGGCCCCAGCGCAATGTCCACATTGGCCAACACGTGCAATTCATACTTGATGTTATGCCCGATGAAATACTTTTGAGGATCTTCGAGCAGACCCTTCAACTCTGCTAACGCTTTTTTTTTCCCCACGCGCCCGTTCATCGGCACATACCATGCTTCCCCTAAATGGACACCAAAGCCAATTCCGACCAATTCCGCTTGCATCGGCCGCACATCCGTGGTCTCCGTATCTATGCAGATCCGCTTTTCTTTTGAGAGGCGCGCTATAAGCTCTTCTAAGGCCTCCTCCGCATCCACGAGATGGTAGCAGATTTCGATATCCTCTCCCTTTTGCGGGGTGGTTTCGGGCAGCGTCATTTCTTTGAGCAAGGACATAAAATGCTCTCCGTGATAAAAAGCTCGGATCTTTCCCAAGTCGGGTTCTCTTAAGTGAAAAAATTCGAGATTTTTGGGAAAAGCGACTTCAGTATAAATCGTGGCTAGCTTCTGGCTCAGCAGCGCAATCTCTTTGCCATTCAGCAGAACTTCTTTTTTTTTACCGCTCATCTTTTCCGCATGGGCCAAAACCTTGTGCAAGGTTCCATACTCTCCCAGCAAAGCCGCTGCCGTTTTAGGTCCAAAGCCCTCCAAACCCGGTATATTGTCCGATGCGTCTCCGACCATAGCCAAGTAATCGATCATCTGTTCGGGATAGATGCCAAAGAGCTCTTTGACTTTTGCCCTATCGACCAGCAAATTATCTTTGTGCGGATTGATAATGCGCACTTTATCGGTGACCAATTGACACAAGTCCTTATCGCTGGAGCATAAAAAGACGTCTACATCTTTTTTTTCCGCCCACTGCGCAATGCTGCCCATCGTATCATCTGCTTCTACGCCTGGCACGGAAAGAGAGGCTATCCCCGCGATTTCGCAAAAATAAAGCGCCTTTTCTATTTGCGGATAGATATCCTCCGGCATACTTGCGCGATGGCTCTTGTACTCGCTGTAGATCTCCTTGCGCATCTGCTTGTTGTCAGGCCCGTCGAAAACGACGATAAAGTACTCTGGGGAAAAATCTTTAACAATTTTAAAAATCGAACGGATAAATCCATAGAGAGCATTCGTCGATTCCCCTTTAGGGTTGGTCATGGGTCCGATGGCATAATAGGCCCTAAAGAGGAAATTCAACGCATCGACGACGTAGAGATTGGACATTGATTATTTATTATTGCGCAGGTTGATATAAGTACAATAGTCGGCCGCTGAATTCGGTATCCATATAGGGGCCCAACCGCAAGGTATGCGTCACTTTGCCGCGAAGCAGATTTAATTTTTCACCTGCAAGTTCGGCAAAAAAGGCATGAGGCGTTGATATTTGCATCACTTGATAGTAATCCTCATCTGGCACATGCGCTGCTTTTACTAATTCGGCAACAGCCGTTTCATAATTGCTATCCGCAACATCGATATATCCATATTCCTGAGCTTTTTTAGCTAAAAAGATTTGCGCACCATAGTCATTCACTAATTTGTTGCGATCCATGCGCGGACGCGCGCCTAGAACTATCGAGACAAAATCTGCATAGAGCTCTTCGGTAATGTTTCTTATAGACTTATCCTCGCCCTCTTTCCATGGCCTGTAAGGACTGAGCGCATCCTTATCCTTACCCTCCGTTATCGTCAAAGCCTGCACGCCGTAGCGCTCCATCAGCTGTGAAATGTTGAAAGAGGGGCCCACGATAACCCCTACAGATCCAATCACGCTAGACACACTGGCAAAAATCTTGTCCGCCGCACAAGCGATGTACATGCCGCCCGATGCGCATAGCCCATCGACATAAGCATAGATAGGCACTTGGTAGCGCTGCTTATACTCCATGAGCGCACGGTAGATGCCGTCTGCATCGGTTGCCGCACCTCCTGGAGTATCAAAATAAAGCAGAATCCCTTTTACTCTATCGTGGCCTAATAGGCCCTCACGCGAATCTAAAAGCAAATCTTTAAATTTTTGCTCCGTATAATCCCCCTGACCGATTATTCCCCGAATATCGATGCGCAGAATGACGGGAGCCGAGTGCGGCAGCAAAACGCGCTGTCCTTGCGCATCCGCGGAAACAGTAAGGTCGCTCTTTTTAGGAAAGATATCAGGAGAGGAAAAGAAGTTAAGACAGAAGAAAACAAGGACAATGCCGATTAATATCCCGATAATTGCCGCAAAGGAAGTGCAAAGTGAGCGCACCGCAGAGACAAAAATCGATTCCCGAGCCAATTGCATATTTCCTCGCCTTGCAATACATGATTGATTATTCCTTATCTTAAAGGAGCTTGTCTTTTTGATCCATTAGAGACATTTTCTGCATGTGGATAGTTTGATTTAAGAGCAAAAGACTCAAAAAACAGGCTGTCCAAATCCAGAGAACGTTTCTTAAACTATATAAAAATTCATTAGTTGGAATTATTGGTCTACTGTTCTTGCAAGAAATTGGCTCCGCGGGGCATGTTCTGAAGCTGCGCATTAGGAGATGTAATGGACCCTTCTTCAACTTCTTCCTTTACTCTTTTTTCAGATAGCCTCTGGTTTTTCGAGATTTTATTGGGCATTGGAGTGCTGATCGCCGTGAATTTTATATTCACAAAGATTATCAAGCATATTCGCCACAAGACTTTGTCCACGACATCGAGCTGGAAAGAAAAAATCGATTACATCTTCATCATGCCCTTTCACATTTTGCTATGGCTTTTGGGGATTACACTCGTAATCGAGGTTCTTGCCAAGCGCTTTGGATTTTCTTTCTTCGACGACTATCTCAATGCTTTCCGTAGTTCGGGAGTCGTTTTGTGCTTGGCGTGGATTCTGCTGCGCTGGAAGAAAATAGTGCACAATAAATTTTTAAACAGAGACCGCCGCGGCAAAAAGATCGATGCTGGATTTGTACAGATGATTAGCAAGATCTTATCTGTCATTATTATGATCTTGGCCTTTCTCATCATATTACAAATCTGGGGATTAAATATCGTTCCCTTGATTGCATTTGGCGGCATTGGCGCTGCAGTAGTGGGATTTGCCGCTAAAGACGTGATTGCAAATTTCTTCGGAGGATTGATGCTGTATATCAATCGCCCTTTCATGGTAGGGGATTTTATTCTCATCCCTGATCGTAACGTCGAAGGCTGTGTCGAGGAAATGGGTTGGTACTTAACATGCGTGCGCGACAAAGACAAGCGCCCCATTTACTTGCCCAACGCGACGTTCTCTAGCGCACACGTCATCAACTCCTCGCGCATGACACACCGCCATGTCGAAGAGAAGATCCATATTCAGCACGCAGATTTTTTGAAATTAAAACACGTTACAGAGAAAATACGTTCCGCCATTGCTGCGCATCCCGATATCGACACGCATTTGCCGATTCTCGTCGTCTTTCACACTTTTACGCAAAATCATATCGAACTCTACATCGATTTCTACACATTGCAAACGCGCTATGAAAAATATCTCGCCCTTAAAGAGGAGATCATAACTCTCGTCTATGAAATTTTGTTGCAAGAAAAGATGGAAATGAGAATGCCTCCTATCCACGTGGAAATGCGACGTTAATAATACCATTTGCAAAAATAATCGTATATTTCAACGGAGTTATAAAAGGAAGACGACCATGTTAGAATCGCTCAAGATCGTCACCGCAAAAGAGATGGCGCGCATCGAAGCTTTGGCCTGCAGCGGTGGAGCATCGGAACAGACTTTTATGGAAAATGCCGCGCGTTCTATGGCAGAGCACATCGTCGATTGGGTCGAAGACCATAACCTGGAAAAAAAAGTAACGATTTTGGCCGGCAAAGGCAATAAAGGCGGCGACGCTTTTGCCACGGGATCGCTGCTCCTCGAAAAAAAATTTTCCGTCGACGCATGGCACATCTATCCCGAATCCGCTTGCTCCCCTTTATGCAAAAAAATGCGCGAGCGCTTTGAAAAAAAAGGAGGAAAAGTTCGCGCTGCCGCATGGGATTTCCACCCTGAAGGGATCATCCTGGACGGCCTTGTAGGCACAGGATTTAAAGGCAAGGCCGAGGATATCTTAGCCGCTGCTATCGACAAAGCCAATCAATCGCGCCTTCCCATTATCTCTATCGATATTCCTTCCGGCGTCAATGGAAATACAGGAGAAGTAGGCTCTGTTGCGGTCAAAGCCAAGGCCACGATTTATTTAGAACTTCCCAAACTCGGATTTTTTATCGATAAGGGATGGGATCACATCGGCACTCTTGTGCGGGGCGTCTTTGGATTAGATAACAAATATGTGGAGAGTGCGGCTGCTTCCGCCTACCTTTTTGATACGGAATCTATTCCAGACTTGCTTCCTCCCCTTGTGCGCACGCGCCACAAGTATCAAGCCGGCTACGTGCTGGCTTTTGCCGGGTCCAAGGAAATGCCTGGGGCTGCCATCTTATCGAGCTTTTCCGCGTTGCGCAGCGGGGCCGGCATCGCACGCCTGTTTCACCCATCCGGCATGGAAGCGGAGCTGAGCCATGCACCTTATGAACTCATTAAAGAAGAATGGAATGGGAAATCGCTCTTGCGCATCCACGAGGAGAGCCAGCGCGCTAAATCCTTGCTTCTAGGTCCGGGCATGGGACGCACCAAAGCCGCGGAACAAAAAATTAAAAAACTGCTCTCGGCCATAGCGCTTCCCTGCGTTATCGACGCAGACGCACTTTACTTTATCGCGCGCAATCCCAAATGGGCCCTTCCAAAAAATAGCATTTTAACTCCGCATCAGGGCGAAATGCAGATGCTGCTTTCTCATTTTTCGACTAAAGAAGAAGATCCTGTCCAAGCCTATGTCAACAGCAAACAGGTCACGCTCATTCTCAAGGGCGCCCCTACGCGCATTTACCATCCGCGCACAAAACCGCTGATCGTCCCTCACGGAGATCCCGGCATGGCCACCGCTGGCTCGGGCGATGTGCTCACTGGAGTCATCGCTGCCTTGCTCGCACAAGGATTGGAGATTAGAACAGCCGCCTGCCTCGCCGTTGCTTTACACGCCATTGCGGGAGAAATCGCTGCGGCCGAGCTCACTTCCTACTGTATGACTGCATCGGACATTATGGAATGCCTGCCGGCGGCCTTTCACTCGTTTGTGCCCTTATGAGCGCGGTGCACGAGCCATAGGACAATTCCCGAAGCGATGAGAAGCACAGGAATTGCAATGGCATATAAATATTGATCAAAAAAAGCAATTCCCACCGCACACAAGCCAAGAACGATCCCAATAGGGATAAACGTTATTTCAATATAGACCCCTATCAAATACGTGCTCAAAGCGAGCAGCGTCAGTATCTGCAAACCGGCTAGAAAGCGGCTAATGATTCCGATTTTTACTAAATAGGATATCAACGAAACGCAGAGCAACAAACCCACCCAGTGCCACAGTTCATGCCAAAAGGAATACAGCGTTGTCTTCCACCCCTTTTTTCTCAAATAGAGATTAACGCCTAAGCTCATAAGCGCGTAAATCAGCGCAAGGACACGCCAATACTGCCACGCTCCTTCTTTGCTCACATCCGTGCAAACCACACCAATAAAGCCTAAGACGAGCATCACCCATCCGACGAGGACCGGGACTTTAAAGCGCATGGACAGCATGGGACTCTCCTTTTTCTCACATATACCAAAAACTGGAAAAAAATTTCACCAGAGAGCATCCAGAGAAAGGACTACAAATTTCTCTCTGTAGTGATTTTTTTATTCGGTGGCGATGGGACTAGCTATTTCAATCAGAATACCGCTGGGATCGCGGACATAGGCTACAATCTGTCCCCAGGGCTTATGCTTGGGAGGAACGAGCGCAATGGCGCCCGCATCGACAGCCGTTTTGTAGGCATGGTCAACATCCAATACAGTGAAGACAATTTCGCAAGCCGAAGGAGTTTGAGCAGGGTCGTTGGGAATATACCCTTCGGGAAGATTTTCTCTGCCCAATGTGTCATCGGCAAACGCCAGGCTTGTTCTTCCAGTGTCCAACTCCGCATAGAGTTTGCTCTCGTGTACAAACTTAGGCTTAATTCCAAAAGCCTTCTCGTAAAAGTCAATGAGCTTGACAATATCTTTGACGTAAAACAGCGTATGAGAAAAGTTAACCATACGCTCAGTTTAGAACAAAGAAGAAATTTTTGACTAGCGAATGCAAAAGGCATAGTAGAGAATGAGTGAATTCGCTCCAGGATTTTTCCACAACATACCCGCGTTGGAAATGTGGCTGAATTGCAACCCCCAGCGGCTTTGCTTGACAGAGATGTAGGAAAGTTCGATAGCCGAGCGAAAATCGATGGGAAAGCCGAGGTGTTTGCCATTGCCGTGATAATACACTCCGGGTGCAAAACTAGGTGTCAATACTACTTTTTTACCCAAAAACGCATCGATGCCACAGCCGGCAAAGAAATAGCAATTACCTTCGGTGGCGATAAAAAAACCCGCCAATGGGCGAATATGGCGGAAATCCACATCCCATCTATATTCCAGCTGCACCTGCAATTGTGGATGCGGCTTATCGACATCGAACGCCCCCATTCCCAGCATGAGATGGGAAGGGGCTTTTGGCTCTTCAGCAGTTAATGCTAGAGAAAATAAGCAGAAAAAAAATAATACCCGTAGGAGCATCATCTCACTAGCTATCATGTAAATAAAATTTTTAATCAAGAATTAAGAGACTGTTCTCTAAGAGACATTCTCTGAATTTGGACAGCCTGCTTTTTTAAGGTTTTTTCTCTTAAATCAATTATTTTTCGGAATTGGTATTAATCATTTCTTAGGTAGCGCCGCAATCGACATGTCGGAAACTAGCCGTAAGGACTTGTTTCCGACATGTCAATGGAAGCGCTACCTAAGATCTGAGCTCGGGAAGCGTCAAAAACAGATGCGATAAGAGCGCGTTTAGGTTATAATAGCCACGACTTCCTTGAGGTGTAATGAGAAAATTATCTACATCGGCTCGCTATGTCGGCATCATCGGCAACATCCTCGAGCATTACGATAACGCGTTATTTGCCCTGCTGGCCCCTTTTGTCGCTTCTCTTTTTTTTGAAAAAAACGATCCTTTGATGGCTTTGATTTTGACCTATGGCATGCTGCCGCTGGGCATTGTATTTAGACCTTTGGGCTCGTTATTTTTTGGATGGATTGGAGACCGTTACGGGAGAAGAAGAGCCTTGTGCGCCTCGCTTTTAGGGATGGCCGTTATTACTGTGATCATGGGCTCTCTTCCTCTTTATGCCACCGCGGGCATTCTCTCTCCTTTATTGCTCGCCCTATGCCGGGTAGGACAGAATTTTTGCGCCGCAGGAGAAAATGTCGGCGCATCCATTTTTATTTTAGAACACACCGAAGAACCTAGAAAAAATTTTATCAGCAGCATTTACAATGCTTCTACTATTGCGGGCACTCTCATCGCCTCTATACTGGTCAGTTTATGCAGCTTCTATTGGAAGGATATGCCCTTTTGGCGCTGGCTCTATTGGTCCGGGGGCATTACGGCGTTGGTCGTCCTACCCATCCGCTATAAGCTTACCGAGGGTGTCGAATTTATCAAGGCGAAACAAACTTCTGCCAACATCGTCAAAGTGCTTTCGCTGAATTGGAAGCCTCTTCTGGCTATTCTGTGCGTTGCCGGCTTTTCCTATACGACCTATTCGCTGCCTTTCACTTTTATGAACGGCTACATCCCGCTGGTGACCTCAATGACAAAAGCCGGGGCAGTTCACATGAATACTTGCCTTCTCGTGCTAGACATGTGCACGCTTCCCTTCTTTGGCGTCCTCGCTTCGAAGTATTCCAAAGAAAAAATTATGCTCATTTCCGCATTGTTTACTTGTGTTTCCTCCATTCCACTCTTTTATCTGCTCCCGTCCGCATCTTTGCCTACCATCTTAGCGATTCGCATGCTGATCGTCTTGTGCGGAGTAGGGTTTTCCGCGACATACTACTCATGGATACAAGAACTCGTCCTGCCGCAGTACCGCTATACCATTCTCTCGACAGGACACGCTATTGGATCGCAATTGATCGGAGCACCCACTTCGGCGATCTCCCTTTGGCTCTTTCAAAAAACAGGCTGGGCAGGCGCACCAGCACTATATCTGATGATCACTTCTTTCCTCGCCGCCGGCGCTGTCTACCTGTTTTCCTATAAAAGAAAATTCAGACAAACTCTTGTCGATACCACGCGATAAATTTCTCGAGCCCCTCTCGTAAAGAAGTTTTGGGTTGAAATCCCAATCGAGCGCTGCTCTTGGAAATATCCGCATATGTCGTGGGAATTTCCGTAAGCGGGGCGGGGAGAAATATCTTTTGCGCTTTTTTACCCAAGAGTTCTTCTAATAATTCAATCAACTCTAACAGAGTATGGGGTTGATGATTGCCCAGATTAAAGATTTCGCAATCAGCGCCTAAATCTATCGCGGACACTACGCCTTGAACGATATCTTCGATATAGGTGAAATCGCGGCGCATATCTCCCTCTCCAAAAACCGAGATCGCTTTGCCTTCCATGATGGATTTTGTGAAAGAAAAGTAAGCCATATCCGGACGTCCCCAAGGGCCGTACACGGTAAAAAACCGCAGTCCAGTCACGGGAATTTTATAGAGGTGATTATAGGCGTGCGCCATCATTTCGTTGGATTTTTTCGTAGCGCCATAAAAGCTCGCCGGTTTATCTGTACTATCCGATTCTGCGAAGGGAATTTTGGAGTTCAATCCGTAGATAGAAGAAGAAGAGGCGTAAACGAGGGGCACACCGCTATGGCGGCGCAGTATCTCGAGAATGGCTGTAAAGCCGTTGAGATTGCTATGCACATAACTTTCTGGATGCGTATGCGCATAACGCACGCCCGCTTGTGCTGCCAGATGAGCAAAATGGGAAATGGAGTGCTCCTCCAGTGCGCGATGCACTAATTCCTTTTCGTTAATATCGCACTCTAAAATGCTTACGCCGAGATTTTGCAAAAAATGAGCGCGCTTTCTTTTGAGCAAAGGATCATAATAGGCATTAAAGTTATCGCAACCAATGACAAAATCGCCTCGTTTTTTTAATGCGACCGCAAGTTGAAAGCCTACGAATCCTGCGATTCCCGTTACAAATACGCGTTTCATATTGACTTGAAATGGGTTTGTGTCAAAATAATTCCTGCTTATGATTTTACACTTCTTGAGTTTTTTATTTCTATTGCTGATTGCGCTTTGCGGTTGCTCCAATCCTCCTTATAGAGGAAGCGATGTCCTCGGCGCGGAAGAATTTGTCATGGACTCTTATCGCATACGCGAAGGCAAATTCTGCATCTTGGAAATGGAAGGCAAGGAGTACACGGCTTTACCAATGGAATACCTCAATGAATACAAAGACGTGATCCACGAAGGCGATGTGCTGAACGTCGCGATTTTCCATCCGACGCGTACAGATCTGGTAGCAGCCGTGCAGCAAATTGGAAACACTCTGGGATTTCGGGTTATCGACGGCAAGATCCAAGTTCCCGACCTAGAGGCTGTCTACGTACAGGGATTGACGCTGAATGAAGCAAAAGAGGCAGTCCAAAACCGCTACCGCCAACAGATCAAGGACATCGAAGTCTTTATCACCTACAGGGACAGGCTGGAGAGAAAAATTGAATTGGCAGGGCTAGTGAACGCGTCAAGCATTCCGGTCGATGGGCGCCTGCGCCTCTTTGAAGCGCTGAGCATTGCGCGCGTGCCTCCTAACGCCAATCTCTTTAAAAGTTATATCGTGCGCGACGATGTACTATTGGCCGTTGATCTTTATAAGCTTTTAAAAGAAGGTGATATGGGCCAAAATATCGTCATGCGGGGAGGCGATAAGATCTATATCGCCGATCCTTCCGCCTCGACCTTGATGGTCTTAGGAGAGGTGAAGGTCGAACGCGTGGTCGATGTCCCCAACGGATTTATGACACTGCGCAAGGCGCTTGCAGAAGCGGGCGGCATTCTGCCCTCGGGAGATCGCTCTTACATTCAAGTCATTCGCGGCAATATCCTGCACCCCAAAATCTATACGCTGCATTGGGAACACGTCGTCCGCCTGCCCAACGACAGCATGCTGCTCATCCCGGGAGATATTGTCTACATCGCTGCGCGTCCAATGAGCGAATGGAACCGTTTTGTCAATGACATCCTGCCGACCCTAATCGGCTTCGACCTTGTGACAAAAGGGATCAAATCCATAGGAGTAAACGTACCATGAAGATGGTTTGCGAGGAGAGCGTGATCACTCTCTACGACCTCAAAAGGCTTTTTGTGCGAAGTGCAAAGCCGCTTAAGCGCATTGTCATTTGCGCATTCCTCCTCACTTTTTTCTTTTGCCTCATCCGCAAGCCGCAGTATTTAGCAAAGGCCTCTTTTAAACAGATGGGCAAGCAAAGTGACGTCACGCACCTTGCTAAAGACTTTTTAAAGGATCTCTCCCTGCCTGCAATGCAAAATACACCCATTTTCGCCGTCATGCATTCCAATGCGGTACTGAAAAAAGTGATCGAGAACTTAGGGCTTCAAGTCTCTGTAAACTCCTTTTCCTTAAATCCCTTTTTTTTATTCCAAAGAACGTGGGACAATCTATGCTGCGAAATAGGCCTTTTGCCGACAGATACCGATGGCTTTTCCTTCCGCTCTGTTTCTTACCTGGGTGAAAGGCCGTTGCAACTCTTCGTGCGGCCACTCACAGAGACGAGTTATGAAATACTCAATGCTGAGAAAAAAAGCTTAGGGTTTGGAGAAGTGGGCAAACCCTTGCGCCTTTCCGAGTGCGCATTTACGCTGCAAGATTTTCCGCGTCGCGTTTCCCATAAAAAAAGCTACGGCTTTGCCATCAGCCCATGGATGCACACTGCGCAGAAAGTGCGCAAAGTCTTTGAGATCCGCGAATACAAACTCGATAAAAACGTCTATACGCTTTATTTCCAACACCCTCATCGCGCTCTAGCAGCGGAATTTCTTAATCAGGCTATGGCCCATTACCAGGAGTTCTTCCAAAAGGAAAACGAGGAAATCTGCGCAATACAGGTGGCCTATTTGGAAAAGAGACACGCAGAATTGATCCAGCAATTTGACGCTGCGCTGCAGGAACACGCCACTTATCTCAAAAAAAATATCGATGAGACGGGCTTCATGGGCTATTTCAATGAATTTAACGCCTTTGCCCAGCCTCATAATGATTACACCTCTAAACTATTCGATATTGATCTAGAGCTCAAGCGCCTGGAAACTCTTTATGCCCCTATGTCAGATTGGGAAAAAAAAAGAGCGAAGATTCCTTCTTTAAAGCTGAGGGAAAATCTCGAAGGCTCCCTGTTGCAGTGCACTATCGAAAAAGATTTATTTCCGCACACACTTCCTAACAGCGACACAGGCTTTGATCTAGAAATGGAAGGCGTCGACTGCGAAGCCCTTACCTTGCAATCTGCGAAGAATTTATATCTGTACTACACGGAAAAAAAAGATCAGCAGGAAGCGCTATTGCGCGAGCGTCTCTTTTTAAGAGAAAAGCTCAGCGATCCCGCTTTTGAGCTAAGCTCTCTTTCCACACTGCTCAACGACTCTATTTCTGCATCCCTTGCGCAGAACGCCAGCACTATCGCACTCAAACTCAATGATGGGGAAAATCGAACGGCGCGCGAGCAGGAGCGCCTCAAAGAAGAACTGGAAAACCAAAAACGTTTTCTACTCCAGCATCTCACCTACATGATCGAATTGCAAAAATCGCAGCTAAAGCTCTTAACGCATAAAATTGAAGCGCTGCAGCTGCAGACAACGGACCTTCTCAGCGCGGAAAAGCACCTCATCGAAGAAAAGATTGGCGACCTCAAGCACAAGATGAGTGTACTACCAGAAAAGTGGCGCAGAGAAAATTTACTCTTTTTACGCAAAGACCTAGGTTCGCGTCTTCTGGCGTCTTTGCATCAATTTGTAGAGACAAAGAATCTCACGCAAAAACTCTACCAGGTCTCCTCCAGACATCTAGACCTTTCCTATACTCCCCTAGATGCACAGCATCCCTTTATTCTTATTTATTCTCTTCTAACGGCCTTTTGCGCAGGATTCGTCTGCTATGTTTCTCTTTTGTGCCACAAGCTTCTCACAGGATTTCCCGTCTCCGCGGTTAATCTCAAGTACGCGGGGATCTACACCTACGGCACTCTCTCTAAGCAATGCGGCGATTCCTTGGAAAAGCTAAAAGACGCAGATATAGAATGCTTGCGCGGTTTGACGCAATTTCTCTCGCCTATGGATAAAGGCAGTTGCGTGGGCGTGCTTACGGGAAAAAACCCCGACTGCTCAGAGAATCTCGCTCATCTTCTCTCTCTATCTGGGAAAAAAGTTCTACGGATTCAATATACTTTTGATGCAGATAGTTCGGCCGGAGAAGAACCCGGTCTTTGGCAATACGTGCACGGTTTGATAAAAGAGATTCCCATCCGACACAAGGATCAGTGCGATGAGCTTTGTTTAGGATCTTCCCAACGTTTTGCAACGGATATTCTCCTCCATCCCGCTTTTCACTCTTTGCTTTTGCATCTTAAGGAAAAATACGACATCCTCTTGTTGCACGGCACTACAGCCCTCGCGCGCAGGGAAACGCAAGCCTTCGCGCACATCGCCGATGCTCTTATCGCGACAACGCGCGACGAATGCCTGGAGGACTTGCTATTTTACCGCCGTTGGGAAGAGGCCAAGGCGAAACACTCTCTGGCCTTAGCATGTTTTGATTAAACTAATTCAAGACAGTTCTCTTTATTTTTTGCGAATGGTATGAATCATTTCTTAGGTCTCGACTTTGCGAGTTTTAGCGACCTAGCTCAAGCCGCTTGAAGCACCCACTTCACTATATCATCCATCCAATTCACCATTTCTGGGGTAATATTTTCTAAGGAAGGGGTGATTTTGCCCTTCCTGGAAATTAAATTACTCATGTTACGCAACCGCTAACGCGGTTGCATAACATAAGAGATAAAAAATCTTGAAAAAGGCACTTCCAGAACATAAGCTATTCTCTCTCTTAGGAGAATATTTATGACCAAAGATTTACTCGACATTTATAGCGAC